>JANNVM010000091.1:0-18764 GCA_031414455.1 Verrucomicrobiota bacterium | reverse complement strand
GTCGAATGCCGTGTCCTGCAAATAGACGGCACTGGTCATCATGAGACGGTGCAGCGGTTTCAATTTCCAGCCACCTTTGACGAACTCGTTCGTCAGCCATTCCAGCAGTTCCGGGTGCGTGGGCGGATCAGCCCGTTTCCCGAAATCGTTGACGGTGCGCACGAGGCCCTGACCGAAGTGATGCTGCCACACGCGATTGACGATCACGCGGGCGACAAGCGTGCCGGCTCCGTGCTCAATGTCCGTCATCCATTCCGCCAATGCGCGCCGCTGTTGTGTGGATTCAGGACGATGGCTTGCGGCGCGGGCAGCGGACCAGTAATCCGCGGGTGTTTTGCCGCGAATGAGCGCGGTCAGGAAGCCGAGTTCCACCGGCTCGCTCTTTGCGTGGAAATCACCGCGGGCGAACAAAAAGGTTTCGCGCGGCTCTTTCCCGAAGTCGGCGAATCCCAGCGCGGTTGGCAGCGGTTTTGGCTTCCGGGCCTCCGTTGCTTTGATCGCCTCGTTGTCTGATTTCTTTTTTGCCGCATCCATTTCTCCCTTCCACTTTGCTTCCGTCTCACGTTGACGCCTGACTTCTTCGAGCGGCGCGAGCGGCACCTGAGCGCGGTCGCCGCCATTGAACGCGCACAGCATCCGGTAATAATCCCGCCGCGGCACCGGGTCGTACTTGTGATCGTGACAACGCGCGCAACCCAGTGTCAGGCCGAGCAGGGCGGAGCCCGTCGTGGAGATCATGTCGTCGAGCTCATTGAAGCGGGTGCGGGTTCTCTCCTCCTCCATCAGGTTGTCAGGCAGGGCTGCGTGAGTGCCGGCCACGATGAATCCAGTGGCGGCGATCGCCCGAGGATTGTCCGGCTCCAGTTCATCACCAGCGAGCTGCCAGCGCACGAAGGTATCGAACGCGAGGTCGTCATTCAGGCTGCGAATCACGAAGTCCCGAAAGTGATAGGCGGTGGGCCGGTCGTTGTCGCTTTCCTGGCCGTCGCTGTCGGCGTAACGCGCGACATCAAGCCAGTGACGGGCCCAGCGCTCGCCGTAATGAGGGCTCGCGAGCAATTGATCCACCAGTGATGCGACGGCTGATTTGGAATCGCTCGCGTACGCTTGAATGAAGGCTTCGACCTGTTCCGGTGCCGGCGGCAAGCCGATGAGATCGAAGTAAATCCGGCGCACCAGTTTCCGGGCATCGGCGGCCGGCGAAGCCGTCATGTTCTTCTCTGCCAGCTGTGCCACTATAAAACAGTCCACTGGGTTCCGAATGGAGGCGGATCCATCAACGGCAGGCAGGGGCGGACTCTGCAGCGGCAGATACGACCAATGCCGGCGATCTTCATCGGTGACGATCATTTCCGGCGGATTCGCGGAAGCCGCGGACGCCATTAAAGCAGCGGCGCACAGAGGAACCATGCCGGCACCCATGAGATGTTTCACGGGTTTCATTTCGTTAGCGCGAACGTCATGGGAACGCCATACGTTTTGCCCCGACTGCATTCAACATGTTTTAACCGTCTCAGATGCGCTCCTGCGACGGGCAACTGCGTGAGGAGAAACCCCACTCCGACATTTCTCTAAAGGTCTGTAACTGGAGCCGGGCCGGGCCGTCCCCAAATCGTGAGCTGTGCGGTGCCCCATAATCCGTGCTCCGCAGGTTCTCCAAAACCCAAAGCACCATACCATGAAACTCCAAACTACTCTGCTACTCTCCGTGCTGGCGCTGGCCATTGCGCCGGCCGCAAGGGCCGGAGACCGGGCTCCTTTTGGGACCGGTTCCCTTCCGGAGATCCTTAAGCCATTCGACGCGGATGGTGACGGGAAGCTCTCCGAAGAAGAACGACAAGCCTACGTTGCCGCCGTTCGCGAAGGACTCGTCGCCCATCCGCCCGGACATCCTGACCGTCCGCACAACAATCCGTGGGATACCGATGGTGACGGCACGCTTTCCGATGAGGAAAAAGCTGCCGCTCAGGCCGCCATCAGGGTGCGTATTGTCGAACAGCGCACGAAGCGCTTCGATGAACTGGATGATAATGACGACGGCGTCCTTGATGCGGACGAACTCGCCGGCATCCCGGGGATCAATCCTGAACGCCTCACCCGCATTCTTGCCCATCTTGACAAGGATGGCGACGGGATGATCAGCAAAGAGGAATTCCTCAATGCTCTGCGCCCGCCCGGCGGGGCACCTCCGCTTCCCGGCGGCGGCCCCGGCGGGCGGCCATGATGAGGCGCTGAAACGGTTGACCGCAATCATTGCATGAGCGGCCCGGATTTAACCGGGCCGCTCATTTGTGCGTTTCCGGTATCGGCCGTTCCGTATCAAAATCCGCAATCAGCGACTCCTGCCCCCATGTTTCGATTCTTGTTTTGCGAAATCCTGTTGGTACAGTTTTTCTGCGGACTGCTCGCCGCCGGAGAACTCTATTATACCGGATTTGAAAACTTCCCGGTGGGAAACAATACCATCGCCGGCACTGACGGATGGACCGGATCGTCCGCGCACCTGACTCTGAATCTCAGCGGAGTGGACTCAGAAGCCGATCATCTTGTAGCAGGCATTGGGAATGCCGGCTTTATCGGAGGGAACCCTGCCGTGCTTGCTCCGACGGTCTCGCGGACGGTAAATGTCCGTCGCGCCATCAATGTGGACCCGGTGGCCTTGAACCAGGAGGTGCTGCAATTTCACGTCATTTTCGGGATCAGGGATTCTTCACCACCCGGCATCACCGCGCGCCGGGACAATTTCGAGTATGCTTTTTACAATCAGTCCGGACAACTGATTGCCTTCATTCAGTTCGACAACTCCACGATCAATCCGGCGTTCGGAGTTCCCTATCAAACAGTGTGGCGCTCCAGCTATAATGGAACCAGCCTGGCAAAAGCCTCCACCGGCGCCATTTTCTTTTACGATGTCCTGATGGAACTGGTTGTTCGCATCAACTTCCGCACCAACCGCTGGACGGCGACCCTGGACGGCGTGGATGTGTTCTCAGATGAGGTTTTTTACAACGGTCCGAATGCAAGGAACCTTGGAGTGGCGGCGGCTCAAATGCAGATCGTGAGTTCCGGAGTGAATCTGAGCACCGGCCAGATGGGGCCCGCGCCGGGAAACAATTACATGCTGTTCGATGATTTTGCCGCGCGCATCGATCCCGTGCCGGCGGTCGAGTTCCTGGACTTTGGAATCGCGCCCGCGACCGGTGCGGTGCGGCTGCGCTGGCTCAATGAAGCACTCTATCACTATCAGGTGCTCTACACCGACAACCTGACAGACTGGCGGTCAGACCTTGCGGGATCCTCCATCACGGCAGCCAATACCGGATTGTCGCCGGTATTCACGGACCCGGCGGCGGCAAAGAGGCGGCTCTACCGGATTTTGCGCACGCCGCCCTGACGGTGCGCTCGTTCGCCGGGGAACGATGGGCGGCAGACAGGCGGCGGATTATTTCACAATCGAGGCACTCGTCGGCCCGTTGCGCGATGCGTCGTAGGTCGTGCCGGCGAGTGTGAGGCCAGTGACGGTAAAGGTAAAGGTGCCGCTCTTTTTGGTCCATGCGCTGGACAATGCCGCGGTTCCGGCGCTGCCGGTCGGGGCGCTGGCATTTCCGCTGGTGAGGCCGGACCACGTGCCGGTGACTGTGATGGTAGGCTTCACGTTGCCCGCGGCATCTTTCACCGTGACGGTTGCCGTGGCACGGGTGCCTCGTCCCGAGGTGGCTTTGCTCATGGTGATACCGGATACGTAAACGATGTTCGCCAGGCTTTGGACGGTGATGACGGTGGAGGCGGATCCTGAGAGTCCGGTGGCATCAAAGACGACGAGCGAGGCTGTGTAAGTGCCTGCAGTGGTGTAGGTGTAAGTGGGATTGGCCACCGTGGAGGAGCCGCCGTCACCGAAGTCCCAGTCATAAGTGAGTGATCCGCCATCGGGATCAGAGGAACCGGCACTGGAGAACGTCACGGCCAGCGGCGCAAAGCCGGTGGAAACGGAAGGCGACACTGCGGCCACCGGCGGCTGTCCGGTCGTCGGGGGCACGGTGCCGCTGAGGCTGAACTGACCGAGGCTGGCGTAGTCGGTGTAGCCCGTCGAGCCCGTGCCCACTCCGGTGCCATCCACGGCGAGATAATAGGTGCCGCCACTCACGCTGGCGCTGAGACCGGCTGAAAGTCCTGACGGATTATTGCTGGCGATCAGATTGCCGGATCCGTTATAAAGTCCCAGACTGATGTCCAGATTGGCGTCCGGCGAGGCGGGCGTGAGATTGAAACTGAGGGTGCCGCTGCCGGCGTTTACCCGGTAGAGGTCGGCATCGGTGCGGCTTTCGATGATACCGGTGGCGCTAACGGATGTGCCGCTGAGGGTAACGGCGGTGAGGATGTCATTGCCGGCGAGGTCCGCACTGCGGGGCGCGTAGGTATTGATGATCGCCGTGTCGTCCTCCGTGTTATTGGCATTCGTGTATTCGCCCTTACTGAACTGGGTGACATTCGCGTAGTAGCCCACGCCCATGATCGGAGCCCAGCCATTGTGGCCCTCGTAGTAGGCCGGCCCGCCGCTAACGCCGTCATGGTTGAGTCCCACAGTGTGACCGGCTTCATGACTCACGGCTTCGGCGACGTATTTCGGCCAGCCGTTGTTCAACTGGGCCGGGAAGACAAATGCCGGCGTGTCGCTGTTCCAACTGAAGGATTGAAGATAGGCCACTCCGCCGGCTCCCGCTCCGTACCAGTCATAGCTGCTGCCGCCAATGACCATGCGCACGCCATAGGCGGTGTCGCTGGAAGTGGTCTTCCGCAGTGACTCCAGGGGCGGCTCCTCAGTGGTCACATCCACATCCCAGGGCGCGTAGTCTTCGCTTACACGTTTCCAGATTTCCTGAATGTTGGCGAGTTCGGCAGTGCTGAACGACGCGGTATTCGTGTCGGTGCTGTAGGGCGGGGAAGTGAATGTCGCTCCGCTTTTCCAACTGGTTCCGGAAGTCGTATGGCCGGTGAAATCAAGATAGATCACGCGGCTCTGGCCCGGTTTGCTGTGGAGGAGGAAGGTCTGAGTGGAGGGGTAGTCCAGCAGCGCATTGGTGCCGGCGTTCTGCGCCGTGGGGGCCTGGGCGACTGCCCCTTCGCAAACATAGTGGAGTCGCCCTCTGTTATCGACCCGAAGATCCCGGTCGCGCAGGCACAGCGCTCCGAGTCCCTGTTCGGTCATCCCATAGAACCGCGCGACTTCGGGCAATTTTCTCCCCAGAGCCGAGATAATTCCCGCTCCGCGGGCTCCCTTGCTCAGGGAAACGGCGGGAAAAACGGGATCGGGCGCATTCTGAGCACCGGCGGGGCTCAGGATGGCGATGGCGGCAAGAAAGGGAAGGGTGAGAAGAGATGATCGGGAATTCATAGATGGTGCAGTGAAGAAATGAAAGTTTCGGTAGAGACGGTTACTCGAAGAAGTAGTTACGATAATTATAGTAAATTGAGTGAATTGCAACGGTCGATCCGTGAAACGTCGCCGTTCGTTAATAATTTCGATAACGAACTCCTTACCCGGATCAGATAAAAGCGCCGCGTTCCCCCAAGCGGAGATGGTATCGAAAACCGTGTTGCCGGAGAAGGTCCGATTTGAGAAATTTCTCCATAATTGGCGAATTCGCCTCCTTTTCCCCGGATCGACACTCGCGCGTTGTCCCCTTCATTCCGAGATCCCGGCGCGGTAATACCGTCGGTGTCCGGGGACAACCCCAGGGTCTGTAACCTCGATGTCCTCTCCGGTGCCCGACAGGGAATCGCCGAGTGGCTGCCATGCGGCGAGGTCTTCGGAGAACTCAATGCGGTAGCTTTTCCCGGATACGCTGGGAAAGCGCAGCGCCTGCCCGGCGGTCGTTTGGCCGGCGGCGCGGAGGTGGAGAAAGGAGGATGCGTCACGCGGATTGGTGCCGGCGTGAAACTCGAAGGTGTTGTCGGCTCCGTCGCCGTCGGGATTGGCATGAGCGTCGGCGGAGTCATTGGAATTGAGACCATTGGCTGTTTCCCAAGTGTCGGGCAGGCCATCACCGTCGGTGTCAGGATTCACCGGGCCATTCCATGTGCCGGGGGTGCCGCCCGCGACTGTGCTTTGCCAGTTTGCCGGGTCATTGCCATAGGCCGTGACGGAGAGGCGCTCCAGCGTACCGCCGAGTCCGGCGGCGGCAGCGGGCCATGGGAGCTTGTCATTGTAGCGCACTCGCTCCACGCGAATGGCCGGGTGCAGCGGGTCCACGTTGGGCTTGAGCAGTTCCACACTTTCTCCGGCATCGCCGAGATCGAAGAGGTGCGCGAAGATGAGCACGGATGCCGGAATGCTGTGCGCCGCGCGGAAGGCCGGAACATCGGTGACATCCGCCACGAGCAGCAGTGCGCCGGGAGTCAGTGTGGTGCCTGCGGGAAAGACGAACGCGCCCGCGCCTTCCAGTATCCAGCCGGCGAGACTGACCGCGGTGGCACTGGCATTTCCCAGTTCAATAAACTCCACGCCGCCCGCTCCGGGTTGATAGCTGATCTCTGAAATCACGACCGGTCCGATGACCGGCTGGGCATTCAATGCACCGCCGCCCGTGCGGAACTGCGGCCGGTCTGCCGGCACGCTCACTCCGAACGTCTGTGTCGTGAGCGCCGCGAAATCCCAGCCGACGCTCGTCGTCACGCGGCCCTGGGCCACATTTGTCTCACTGGCAAGGAACGGCTGACCCGTGATGAAACCGGTAAAGCTCCCCGCCGCATCCGCGCTGCTCAGATACACCTTCTCGCCGTCCTGCGTTAGGCTGAACGGCGAAGCGGCACCGGAGCCATTGAAGTCCGCCTGGTAGAATACGCGATAGCCGCCCCCGGGAATGATCGTGCCGTCCGCGATGCGGAATTTCTTCAGCAGCGTGAGGCCAGGATCGAGCACCGGATCGTAGTCATCGCTGAGCCACCAGCCGCTGACATCGGCGGGCACGGCACTGGTGTTGTGAATTTCGATGGCATCTTCGAGCGGAATGCTTGTCTTGGCCACAACCTCATTGATCACCACGCCCTGCGCCCAGGGAGGTGGGGAATCGTCCGCGCCGGGTGAGCCGCCGATGGTGCTGCTGGCCCGCCAGTGATCGGCAATGTCAGGATCGCCAGTTGGATTCACGTTCACCAGTGAGCGGCCCAGCGCCTCCGGCCCGAGTTGCCAGGTGGAGTCAGCAAAATAGTAGCAGGACACGATGACGCTGTCCGTTGCGTTGCGAAGGCGAATCTTCTCGCCGCTGTTGTTCAGATTCCGCCAGAACACCGTGTGAAACGGCACCTCAAGATAGCGCAGCGCGAACGCCGCCGGATTCGCCGTGAGCACGAGGAATGCGCCCGCCGGCACCGTCGTTCCGGGTGCGAATTTCCAGTCCACGCCATCCAGCGAGCAGCCGCTCAGACTCAACGCCGCGCTTCCCGTGTTCTTGAACTCGATGAATTCCGCCTCGTCAGGATCTTCAAATCCCGCGAGCGCCAGCGGCTTGAAGTGAATCTCGGTGAGCTTCAGCGCACTCAGCGCACCGGGCACGTCGTAAGCCGCCTCACGCAGCGCGCTCCACCGCGTCGTCGCCCCGTTCACATTGCGCACGCGGGCGCGAATGAACGCGCTGCCGTCGAGCGTCACCGGCCCCGTGTAGGTCTGCGCGGATGCTGCGGGCACCCCGCCCGTTGCGCGCGGATCCGGGCCGTCGGTGGTATAGAAAATGGTGCTCGAGCCGGACGTGTTCGGATGAGTCACCATCAACGTCGCGCCCGCCGTGATGACCGGCGGCTGAATGATCGTGCCAATCTGCGTGCGCACATTCGCGGTGCGGGTGGCCAGCCAGGAGCGCAGTGAACTAAATCCACCGGCGTCCGCATTCGGATCACTTGCCAGTGCCGGCCCCAGCACCGCCTCCAGCTGATCCAGCCAGGCATTCATCGCTGTTAGGGAGAGCGGGCCGTCGAGCAGTTCGGTATAAATATGCCGGTAGTATTCCCCAAACCATGGATGCTGGAGAATCTGCGTCTGAAACCGCCGCTGGGCCTGCTGCCCGCTGCCGCCGGAGAAGATATTCCACGTCGTGTTGGAAAAGCCGCCGTCCAGATCCCATGGAAGATAGACGCGCTTCGCCTGCTGCGACGGCAGCCAGTCCATGCAAAATGAGTTCTTTCCCTGATTGTTCGCGCTCTTGGTGAACAGGCCGTCCGTATTGGAGATGAACGACTCGATGCTGGCCAGCGTGAGCAGCGCCCGCATGTCCACCCATTGCTGGATGTCCTCCTCGTAGTTCGCCGGCTGCGGGGCATCGAGCCGGAACGGCTGGTAGCTCAAATGCTCCCAGGTCGGGCTGTTCGTCGTGGCGACGGTCGGATCCAGATCAACGCCGCCATTGATCTCGTAAAGCCACGAAGCCTTCTCTTTGTAGATCCCGCGGTTCTTCATAAAGCTGACATCGCGCTGCTCCGGGCACGAATAGACGCCGGCGAAGCCTCCGTTCACCACCAGCCGCACCCACGAAGCATTACCGACCTGAAATGGATAGTAGCCCGCATCCGCCGCCAGCCGGTGCATGTTCATGGCGAAGCCTTCGCGCAGCACCCCGTTGCCGCCCGCTCCGTTCTCAAGGCTCAACTTCTTCACCCCGCTCACGCTCTGGCCCACCTCGTATTCGTTCACGTCAATCTTCAGACTGACCTTCACCGGGTTGCTCTCGTCCGGCAGCGCCGGGTCCGACTTTCTGCGAATCTGCACGGTGAGGGAATTCGCCAGGCTGTTCGGTGCGGTAGCGCCATCCGTCCAAAGCTGGCAGGGCTCGCGGATGTTGAGCACGGGATCGTAGTAATTCGTGTCATGCAGGATTTGATTCCACTTCTGCGCGTCAATCTGAATGTAGATTGTCTGCACGCGAAACGGATCGAACAGCGCCGGCCATGGTTCATCGGCACGCAGACCTGACAAAGCTGTCGGGAGCAGCCAGAAAAAGAAAAGGGGGCGGAAAAACACAGTCGGGGAAAGTGGGAACGCAGGAACTGGAATGCGGGGGTGAAACGGGGGTCACTGCCGCGTAATCTGGAGCCGATAGAGCCGCCGTTTTCCGCCGGCGGGTACGGTATCGTGAACCGTGACGTTGCGAAACGTGGTATCCACCGTGCTCTCACTGACGAAGCCGGTGCCGGTCGGTGTGCCCCCGGCGGTGCTGGTGGCAAGGGTGATCCAGTTCGTCATGTCGGTGCTGACTTGGGAACGGTAGGTAAGATCGGTAGCGAGAGTGTCGCGGCGGAAGATGATGACGACGGGGCTGCCAACGCTGCTGTTCACAGAGAAGCCGGAGGAGAGGTTGTTGGTGGCCCGCGGCGAGAAACCCCATGCGTATTCGACGCCGTCAATGATGCCGTCGCCGTCGGTATCGAAGTTGTCGTCGATGTACTGGCCGGTGAGATAGCCGGCGAGTTCCCATGCGCGGCGGTGGGTGGGCGTTGTGGGAGCGGGGACGTAGTTCAGGATGAGCCGCGGGCGGTTGCTGGCGAGGACGGCGGTCTTGGTGACGAATCGTTTTGCGGAGGGCGACGCGAAGACGAGATTTCCGGAAACGGCGCTGATGTTGGCGGCGCTGAGGGTCAGGATCCTCGTGGTGGTGTTGATACCGCAGGGGGCGATCCTGGTACCGCCGGAGATGCCGGTGCCGGCGATTTCCATGCCTTCCATCAGGCCGGTCACGCTGGCCACGGTGACGGTGTTTTGTCCGGCCGCTCCGGTGCCGGTGGTGACTTTCGCCTCAATGTCCGCCTTGAGCAGCCAGCCGAAATTGGCAGAGGGGTTGGCCAGCCATGCGTTCACGTCCTTTGCAAGTTGCGGCGAGGACCAGGTGTAGATGCCATTGGCGAAGGTGGTTTCGCGGTCCACCACACTGGTCGCCGACGGGGCGGGCGCAAAATCGCCGCCAGGATTTGTCCACAACCCGGCCTGACCATGGAAGGGCTTCACCCATGTTGCATCGGTGGCCGAGGCGATGCCGCCGTCGCCTTCACCCTGAGAAGTCACCAGCGGTTCGGAGGTGCCTTCGCCCCAGTTGCTCATCATCCGGTGCAGGGAGAAATCGAACGGCCCGGAGATGGTGCGGTCCATTTTCATGGTGATCCGCGCGGCGATGACCAGCGAGCCGGCCGGCAACGTGTTCAGGCCCCAACTGACGAGCGCGCGCCGGATCGCTCCGGGTTTTCTGGACGGATCGGTGGAGCCGGCGAACAGGTAGTCGCCCGCGCCGTTGGCGAGTTCGCCGGTCACGCCGTCAACGCCGATGGAGAAGTCGTTGAAGATCGTGTTGTCCTTTGTGGTTACCGTGGCGGAGGAATTGAGCGTGAGCGCGGTGCTCGCGGGCACGGGGACGATTTTGTAAATGGCTCCACCGGGAAGCCCGGTGGCAGGGTCGAGCGCGCTGACCGGCTGAGGGCGTTTCGTTAGCACGTAGAGTTCACCGCTTTCATCTTCACCGAAAGCCTGAATGCCGGTTGGCGGCGTACCGCCGAAAACACTGAGTTGCGTCAGCGCCCACACGCCGGGTGAGGTCTCCTCCAGGCCCAGAAGCGTGCCGAGAGCGTTAGGCGATGGGGGTGGAATGCAGTCCACGGTGTTCCGGTTCCGGTCGGCGAAGACATACTTGCCCGCCAGCGCCGCGAAAGCCGGGCCGCGATAGACATAGCCGCCGGTGACGGCGCGTCCGATCCGGGTGAGCGTCGGCGTGCCGATGGCCACGCCCGGGTGGGCATACTGGCCGATGGGATCCACGACCGTGCCGGTGAGAGCGGGCGCGCCGGTGGCGTAGGCGGGGGCGGTAATGCCTTCCATGTTGCGCCAGCCGCAGTTGGCGCCGGCGGTGACGATACTCACTTCCTCCACGGCGTCCTGGCCGGCATCTCCGGCGAAGAGCCGGCCGGTGCCGCCGGCACGTTTATCGAATGAGAAATGTCGCACGTCGCGCAGGCCCCACGCATAAATCTCGCGGCGCTCGCCACCGGCACCGGCTGCGAACGGATTGGTCGCCGGGATGCCGTATTGGCCGCCTTGGCCGTTGGTGCCCAGCGGATCAATGCGAAGCAGCTTGCCGTGCAGGCTTGAGAGATCCTGCGCGTTGCCTTTGGCCGTTGCCGGCTTGGCGGCGCTGCCGCCAGTGTGGCCGGGATCATTGTCCTGGCTGCCGCCACCGTCGCCGGTGCTGATATAGAGAAGTCCGTCCGGCCCGAAGGCCATGTCGCCTCCGCAGTTGTTGAACTGCGGCTTGTCGAAGGCCAGCAGTACGCGCGCCGTGGCCGGATCGGCAACATTTGGATCAGCAGCGGACACCCTGTATTCGGCCACCACTACCCGGCTGTCCACGGGGGCAGCAGCCGTGCCTGGCGCGTTCGGCGAAGGCGCAATGTAACACACATAGAACTTCCGGTGCCCGGGCGAGGCCGCACTGGCATAACCCGGATGAAACGCCAGCCCCAGCAGCCCGCGTTCGTCATAGCCCGGGCGCTCCGGCACCAGCAATGGGCTCAGATCCAGGAAGGCGTCCGGCCGGAGCATGCCATCCTTGAAGAGGCGGATCTGGCCCAGCTGCTCGGCGATAAACACCCGCCCGCTGCCGTCGCCGGCATGAGTGAGCACGGTCGGTGAGAAAAGCTGGCCGTCACAGGCAAGGTCCAGTTTAATCTGCGGAATGGCGGCCCGGGCCGGCGGGTTGATGAGGACGAGGAGAACCCCGGTGAAGAACAGCCCGGCACAGCCGGCGAGAGTGCATTTCATAATGGGTGGTCGGTTGGAACAAAGGAATGATCCGGTGCCGGAAACGGCAGGAGAGACTTGCCCGGAGACGGGAGAGCCTGTCTGAAGTTACCACTGCGTTCCGGGAAGGCGGTAAAAAACGCTCTTGGCCGAAACATCCTTTCCTCAGGCAAGTAACCGTGTTACTTTCGCTGCGTCCTGAGATCGGCCATGTTTATTTCTTATTTCCATACTGCGAGGCGACTGCGCGCCGCTGCGATTCTTGTCGGCAGTCTGGCCGCCACTTCCGTTCTGCCCGCGGCCTCGCTGGCCTTGTTTCCAGCCGCGGATGCTACGCTTTACGAAGATGCCACGGGCAGTGTGGCCAACGGCGCGGGCGAGTTTCTGTTCGCTGGCAGGACCAACCTCGCCACGAATCCCAATCGCCGCAGCCTGCTGCGCTTTGACCTCACCGGCCTGCCCGCTGGGGCCGTCATCACTTCCGCCTCGCTGCGGCTGCACATGGTGGCGGTGATCACCAGTAATGCCCAGGTGAACCTGCACCGCGTCGCCACCGGGTGGACGGCGGGACCGTCAGACCCGATCAGCAACGAAGCCGCCGGTGTTCCGGCCAGTGCCGGTGACGTGACGTGGCTGCACGCAAGTTTCAGCACTATCCTCTGGAGCGCACCCGGTGGTGATGCCGCTGCTGCGCCCTCCGCGTCCGTGCTCATCGGGGCCATCTCCGATTATTACACGTGGAATGGTGCCGGCGTGCTCGCCGATGTGCAGTCGTGGGCCGCGAGCCCCTCCGCCAATTTCGGCTGGATGCTGCGCACCGATGAAACCGTGGCCCAAACAGCAAAACGTTTCGA
The DNA here is from genome assembly GCA_031414455.1 of Verrucomicrobiota bacterium. GTDB lineage: Bacteria > Verrucomicrobiota > Verrucomicrobiia > Verrucomicrobiales > V1-33 > V1-33. Next base: position 6,140 of record JANNVM010000091.1, on the reverse strand, counting down.
ATCCGGCAACAGCCTCAACTCCGCACTCCGTCCACTCTTGATCGTGGAATACGATTTTGTGCCGGAGCCCACCGTCTTCACGCTGCTGGGCGGGTTTGCTCTCGCCGCCGGTTCCCGCCGCCGGGCCCGGCCCCGTCACTTCGCGTAGCCACCGCTCAGTTTCAAACCGACCTCCTATGATCCGCTCCTTTATCAGCCGCGTCCGGCACCATCATGCCTCCACCAGGGTGAGTTCTCTCGCGCTCCTGCTCCAGCGCTCACCGCTTGTCAAAATCCTGCTGCCCGAGGCCCGGGTAATCTCCACTTCCGGCTACAGTGAAGCGGTGCAGTGGGCCGTAACCGCCATCGCCGGGCTGGGAGCCTTCGATGCTGTCAGTGGCGCGACCACGCTGACGCAACTGCTCCCGAGCGCCGGATCTCTTACGGTCCCCGCCACCGGCGGGAGCAGCCTGAACTTCGTCTATCAGTGCCTTGTCACGGACGGATTCATCCCCGGGTCCTTTGAAGTCGTGGGCACGCTGCCCGCCGGGGTGACGCAGACCGGGCTGAAGAACAGCACCATTGATTCCATCACGGGCACACCGGTGCAGACCGGAAATTTCCCTTTCAAAATCACCGCCTACGAGTTCACCAACAACACCGGACGCTTCATGTCCGTCAATTTCAACCTCGCCGTTGCCCCGCCGTCGGTCCCGGTATTCAGCACGCATCCTGTTGGCGGAAACTTCGCCGCGGGGAGCTACACGATGCTCACCAGCGCGCAGACCGCCGGCACCGGCGGCTATTCGTTCACATGGAAAAAGAACGGGACCGCGCTGCCGGCTGCGGAGTCCGTCGTCCTGAGCCGCAGTGCGCCGCGGAAGTTTTTCTTCCCCGCGGAAGACCCCGGAACTGCATGGCGTTCCGGCGCAGTCTTCGACGACTCCGCGTGGACCAGCGTTTCCGGCGGCATCGGCTACGATCTCCAGGCAGGGCCGGTGAACTACAACCCGCAGATCGCGGCAGGTGGCAATGTGCAGGCGCAAATGTCAGGCACAGACAAGCCGATGTCCGTCTTTTTGCGCATGCCGTTCGATCTCAGCGCACCGGTGGCGCTGAGCCACCTCAAGCTCCGCGTGCAGAGCGACGATGGATTCGTCGCTTATCTTAACGGGACGGAAGTGGCCTCACAAAACAAGCCGGTGCCCAATGACTTTACGTGGGAAAGCAACGCTGTGGCCGAGCAGCCTGATGCCGCCGCGGCGACTTTCCGCGAAATTGACCTAACCAACCGCCTTGGCCTGCTTCGCGCCGGCGCAAATCTCCTCGCTGTCCAGGCGATGAATGATACCTACGCGTCACCGGACTTTCTGTTTAACGGTGAACTCGCCGGGGGCGTCAACGCGACCAACTCCACGCGCCTCGTCCTTGCCGGGCTTCGGCCGATGGACGCCGCTTCCTACACCGTTACCGCCACCAATCCCGCTGGCAGCGCCACCAGCAATCCCGCCGTCATCAATGTTGCTCCGGCCATCAGCGCCCAACCCGCCTCTGTCTCCATCTCACCAGGGCAGACCGCCACGCTCCATGCGGGCGCCGAAGGCGCTTCGCTCACGTGGCAATGGTATCGCGGCAGCGCAGGAACCACCGCCAATCCCGTCGTGGGAGCCGACACGGACACTTTCGTGACGCCGGCGCTCACCGCGACCGCCACCTACTGGGCCCGCGTCAGCAATCCCGCCGGCATCGCAGATACGAACGCCGCCACCGTTTCAGTCCAGCCGGCGGTGGAATCCTTCACCGGGTGGCAGGCGGCACACTTCACGTCCACACAGAACACCAATCCCGATATCTCCGGGCCAAACGCCGACCCCGACGGTGACGGCCTAACCAACGAACAGGAATACGTCTTTGGCACCGCGCCGCTCACGCCGGGCGCTTCCGTATCTCCCCGAATCAATGCCGCGGGCACCGAACTAACCTTCACCGCCACAGCCGCTGCCGGCCCGGGCTACGGAGGACGCATCCGCCACTATGCGATCCAAACGACCGCCAATGCTTCAGTTGGCCCCTGGGGACCGGTTGCTGGATTTGAAAACATCATTGCCGGTGGACAGACCATAACGTTTTCGCTGCCCCATGCAGGTGCCCGGCAGTTTTACAGGCTCAGGACGTGGCTCACGCCCTGACGCCCCGTGCAAAAACGCAGCCCGGCGCCGGGCTGTTTTGACATGCCGGTTTTCTTCACCGACACCTCTTTGAGCGGTGCCTGCCAGCCGATCTCAGTGATCCACCTCACCACCCTATCCGCCCTGCACCGGCGGCATGATGGCGACTTCGGCACCGGGCGGGATCGGCTCTCCGCGTGCGGCGTAGGCGAGATTGACGGCGGTGAGGAGATTCGCATCCCAGGCGCGGAGGGCCGGCCACTTCAGAAAGACCGCGTCGAGCAGCGACTGCACTGAGGGCGAATCGGACAGCGTTATTTCCACCGCACTGCTGCCCGTGATGTCCACCAGCGGGCCAAAGAAAAGTACGCGCACATTCATGTCAGGACATCACGCGCGGGCGGCGCGGCGTTTGAAGAAGGCGTGCAGCGCCGGCTGGTAATTCATACCCGTGCGGATTTCGATCCGGTCCACGGAGGCGTTTTTAAACGTTTGGTGCATCCCGGCGAGCCAGTGAGCGCGGAGGCGCTGGTATTCATTGCGCACGCGCGCCGAGCCGGTGTTTACGTCGAGCATTTCGCCGGTCTCGGGATCCATGAGCCGTATCCATCCGGCATCCGGCAGTTCGTCCTCGGCCGGGTCGCTGATCTGCACGGCGACAACGTCATGCCGCACGGACGCCACTCCGAGCGCACGCGAAAAATCCGGCGCGATGAAATCACTCACGACGATCACGAGGCTGCGTCGCGGCAGGAGGCTGGTGAGTTTATCCAGGGCCAAACTGACATCCGTGCCGCGGCCCTTCGGCTGGCAGTAAAGAATCTCCCGGATGATGCGCAGGCAGTGGGTGCTCCCTTTGCGCGGGGCGAGGAACAGTTCGGTTTCTCCCGTGAACAGCAGCAGCCCGACTTTGTCCTGATTGTGAATCGCGCTGAACGCAAAGAGCGCGGCGATCTCCGCGGCCAGCTCACGCTTCGATTGATCATGGCCGCCGAAGTTCTTCGACGCACTAACATCCACGGCGAGGAACACTGTGAGTTCACGTTCCTCGACGAACTTCTTGATGAACGGGAAGCCCATGCGCGCCGTGACATTCCAGTCAATGCTGCGAACTTCATCGCCGGGCGCGTACTCGCGGAAATCATCGAAGTCTATTCCCTGGCCCTTGAAGACCGAGTGATACTCGCCGCCGACCGCAGCACGCACGATGCCGCGGGTGATGAGTTCGATCTTGCGGACCTTCTTGAGGATTTCGCTGAGAGTATCAGGCATGGGGCTGGGAATGCGCGACGCTGCGTCGGGGCGGCGAAAAGGAAAGCCGGTTTTCGGCTTACGGCGCCAGCAGCCTGTAAAATTGTCTCGCCGGCAGATCAATGACCGGCACGGGGCTGGACAGGTCAGGGCGATTTGTCCACGTGCCGGTGTCGTTGCTGGTTTGCAGCGTCCACGCGGGATTGGTCCAGTAGAGATAGGATCCGGCAGGGGACTTGCCGATGCCCCATGTGCCGGTAGCCGGTGCTGAGAAAGAGGCTGTGAGTGCGCCGTCGAGGGCACAGTCGCTGGAGTCGACGGAATTCTGGTGGACTTCGATGGCGAGGACGTTCAGTGCGGGGGCGGCGTTGAGCGCCGGCAGTGTGGCACCGCTGAGTGTCAGGGGGTCGTAGTCATCTTCGGTGGCGGTGTTGCCCCGGAAACGGCTCGAAAGCTGATTGTAGTGGATGGCGCCGCCGACCGCAGTGCCGGGATCGAGTCCCCACGTCGTGGGGCTGACACGGGTGCCGTTGATATAGACGGAGGCTCCGTCGTCGGCCATGCAGTCCAGGAGCAGGGATTGAATACTCGCAGGATCGGCCACGGTGAACGTCTTGCGCCCATAAACCGTGATGGGGCGCTCCGTAATGGTGGTGCCAAACGTCAAGTATGGTGCCGCCGCTCCGATATTGCCCCAGCCGAGCGGCGTGGCCATGTTCGTGTTCCATGTCGCGGACTCAGTGAACAACGGATGCGTCCACGACCGGCTCGCGGCATCCAGCGACGGCCATGGCGTCGCCGTCGTCCATCCGACGGGCGTGAGTGCCGCATGATAGCTCCAGCCCGCGGCGTTCTTCGCCACAAGAACAAGATTGCCTGGCGGCGGGCCGGACGACGGGAAATACAGCAGCGAGCCACCGGTGATTTCAGCATTCGACGGCGACTCCAGCGTCACCACGATGACGCCGTAGTTGTTGGGCGCGGGCAAGGGAGCAGTGAACGTCTTGAGCGTTTCTCCCGCGAGCCATGTAAGGGTGCCGGCCGCGATGACGGTTTCCTCAGCGGCTTCCGGTGAAGTTTTTCCGGACACTCTCCATGTGGCTGCGGCCTCCCTGGAGGAAAACGTGCTCAGCCGCGCCGTGAATGTTCCCGGCCAGGCGGCATAGGTGTCCTGACGTTTTGCGGCGATGAGGTCCACGCCAACATTCGAACCGGACACCGGCATCCGCGCCGCGAGCAGCGCGCCGTCGGTGGCGGGATTCCACAGGCTGTTGCCGCTGTCCTCTGAACCGTTCTGCACGGCGAGGTCGCCGGATTTCGTGACCTTTGTGTTCAACATCACGAACTTGGTGGGCCGGGGGGGAGTGGCGTTGAGGTCCGGGCTGTTCGAGTAGGTCCACCGGCTGAAATCAATCGCCCAGGAATCGTGGAAGTAATTGTAGAGCAGAAGCGAACCATCACTGGTGATGTCGCCCATAAACTGACTGGTGCTGTTAGCGGAGGTGCTGCTGTTCCCGGAGTTGTCGCCGTAGTTGTCCCCGAACCGGGCCCCAACCATGTTGCCGACGATGACGCAGTCCTTCACGAGCGAATGCGGTCCGCCGTAGCCGCACTCCATTCCCTGGCCGTTGTTGAAATGCACGCCGCGGTGGCTTTGCGGCACGCGGTCCAGACCGGAGTTGGAGATGCCTTCATGGACGCAGTTCTCGAACCAGCAGTCGTAGCACAGCGTGTTGCCGGCCCCGCCGCCGCCGGTGTCGATGCCGTCATCTTTGGTCCAGCCGACGAGGGTCTTGCGGAGATTGTAGGTCCTGCCGCTGCCCGGCACGAGATAGAGACCGTCATTGTCGGCATCGGAAAACGTGTCGCTGTCCACATCCACCCCCGGCTCGTTCATTTCGACGAATGCGCAGGCGTCGAACTCGAACTGAGGACAATTCTCCTGTTCACCGCCGGTGATGCAGCGCTGGGCGAGCACACGATTAAAGAGGAGCGAGCCGCCGTTCGTTGCGAGGGCGGCGCCCCGCGTCTGGCCGAGCCCGGTCGGTCCGATAAGCGCACAGTCTGTCAGAGTGCTGACGGCACCAGGGGCCGTGGCGATGCACGGCTGCTGGTTGCGGTGGTGAGGAAACGTCTTCGCGGGCTCCCCCGCGGGAGCGGTGGCGAACCAGTCCTGATTGGCACCCCAGCAGCAGAAGATGACGCTAGTGGCCGTGAGGCGCGCCACACTGGCCCCGCTCTGCGGCTGGAGCCAGAAGCCGCCCCAAAGGTTGCTGGTGTTGTCAGGAACAAAAACGACCGGTGCGGCGGCGGTGCCGTTGACTTGCACCGATCCGCCCGGGCGCACCCAGAACTCCACGCCAGGCGCGCAGCGCACGATAGTCCCCGCGCCGATGGCAAGTGTCGCTCCTGCGGCCACGGTCACTGTGCCCGTCACGTAGATGCGCGCGTTGCTTCCCCAATCTTCACTGGAGGCAATATTTCCGGTCTTCGCCGTCCATGTCGTCGTTTCTTCAATGACCATCGGTAGGTTCGCCGTGCGGCCGTTCACTGAAGCATCGAAGGCGGTCGCGCCGCCGGTTGTCGCGGCGTTCAAAATGGTGGAGCCCCAGCCGCGGCGCAGCAGGATGGGATTGGCGGGAAAGTTACCGGCCCGGACCCGACCGTTCAGGAACAACGGATCGCCCGCGGCCGCACCGAAGGACGCCCCTTTTGTCAGGCGCGCCGCGACGGGGATCGGCA
>JANNVM010000090.1:0-3824 GCA_031414455.1 Verrucomicrobiota bacterium | reverse complement strand
CGCGACTACACCTACAAGGGCGACGAGAACCGCTACGAAAAACGCACCACCGAGCAACTGCTCGCCGGCCTCGAAAATTGGTCGCCCTTCGTCCGCGGACGCTCCGCTGCCGCGCTCGGAAAACGCGAAGGCGAGCACCTTCCCGCGCTGCTGAAAATGCTCGCCGGCAAAAATCGCGACGCCCGCTACGGAGCCATCGCAGCTCTCGGCGCACTCGGCCCGCGCGCGGATGCCGCCGCGCCGCAACTCCGCGCCGCACTGCAAGACTCCGACCCGTGGATTCAGTGCCTCGCCGCCGAAGCCCTGCCCGAACTCGGCCCCGACGCGCGCAAAGCCAGCGTGAGCGACCTGCTCGCTCTCGTCGTCCGCACGAACCCCGCCGACCCGCGCCGCCAGGCCGCGCGCTACGCGAGCTTCTCGCTCTTCTCGCCATTTCCCGGCGCCCGCGGCCCGCGAAGCATCCTCGCGCAATCGCTCGACGGCGTGGACCGCGCCAAGCTCGTCCCCGCCGTGCAATCGCTGCTCGCCCACGAAGACAGCGTGCCACGCAGCGCCGCAGGCAGGACTTTCAAAAACCTCTCCGACGAAGACCTCGTCGCGCTGCTGCCGAGCATCGTCAAAGCCGTCGAGAAGCTCGCGCCGAGCAACGAAATGTTCGCCGACGGCGTGCGCCTCGCCGGCCTCGACCTGCTCTCGCGCCTTGGCATCCGCGAAGGCATGGCGCTCTGCGTCTCCGTGATGGAACCCGACCGCTGGGGCGAGAAAAACCGCACCAAGGACTGCCTCACCTACCTCGCCCGCTACGGCGCAAACGCAAAGCCGCTGCTGCCGAAATTGCAGGAAGCCCGCACCTATCTCGCCACCGTCAAAAAAGTCTCCGCCGACCATCTCGCGCTGTTCGACAAAGCCATCGCCGCCATCGAATCCAGCACCGCCACGCCGACGCTGGTGAGCCTCGCGGATTTCAAGACACGGCCCGCCAAGTGACCGGCCATGAAGTTGTTTCACCACCGGCTTCCCGCCGCCTACACTCCGATGAACTGAACTTTCGCGGCCACGCGCTGCACAGAGCCATTCACCCACTCGCCAACTCATGAGAACCCTCATCACAATCCTCACCACCCTCGTGCTCGCGGCCCAACTTCACGCCAAGCCGCTCAAGGTCTTCATCCTCGCGGGGCAGTCGAACATGCAGGGCCACGCCAAGGTCAGCACGTTTGAGCACATCGGCATGGACCCGGCGACGAGGCCGATGCTGGCGGAAATGCTGGGCGCGGATGGGAAGCCGAAGCTCTGCGAGCGCGTGTGGATTTCGTCCATCGGCTGCGCGGACGCGGAGCAGACGGGGAAGCTGACGGCGGGGTTTGGTGCGTCAGGCGAGAAAATCGGGCCGGAGTTCACGTTCGGGATTTACATGGAGAAGTTCACGGACGCGCCCATTTTGCTCATCAAGACTTCGTGGGGCGGCAAGAGCTTGAACACGGATTTCCGTTCGCCGAGCGCCGGGCCGTATGTGTTCAATGAGTCGCAGCTCGCGGCTTTTCAAAAGCAGAACAAGGACGCGGCGGCGATGAAGGCGGAGAAGGCGGCAGCAACGGGCGTGAGCTACCGACTCATGATCGAGCACGTGAAGAAGGTGCTCGCGGACCTCAAGCGCGTGGTGCCGGGCTACGACGCGGCGCAGGGCTACGAACTGGCGGGCTTCGCGTGGTTTCAAGGCTGGAACGACCTCGTGGACGGGAGCACCTATCCGACGCGCGACAAGCCCGGCGGCTACGATGCCTACAGCGTGGCGATGGCGCATTTCATCCGCGATGTTCGCAAGGATTTGAACGCGCCGAAGCTGCCGTTCGTTATCGGCGTGCTCGGCGTGGGCGGGCCGACGGCGGACTACGGCCCCGAGGAGCAGCGTTACAAAGCGACGCATCAAAACTTCCGCGACGCGATGGCGGCCCCGGCGCTATTGCCGGAGTTCAAAGGCAATGTGGCGGCGGTGCTGGCGGAGAAGTATTGGGACCGCGAACTGACCGCCGCGAAGGCGAAGGAAAACGAAATCAAACAGCGCGCGAAGAAGCTCGCGAAGGAGGGCAACATGAAGCCAGCGGAGGAAAAAGCGGCGCTGGATAAGCTACGCGCGGAGGGGCTTACCGAGCGCGAGCGACTCGTGCTGGAGAAGGGCATTTCCAACGCGGAGTTCCACTATCTCGGCTCGGCGAAAATCCTCGGCGGCGTCGGCAAGGGCCTCGCCGAAGCGATGGCGGAACTTAAACAACTCAAAATGACAAAGTGATGAAAATCACACTCCTCTCGTTCGCTCTCGCCGCCGCGCTTCTCGGCATCGAGAGCGAAAACTCCGCGACCATGAACGGCACAATGCGCGGGTTGGATGTAACGTAGTCGCAACAGCTGAACATGACACGCCGGGTTCCCCGCTGTTTTCGGTGGAATGGCGGCACCGGAGGATTGCTTTAGCGCGGTTCTGGTAGCTCACCTTCTCTGAGGGCTGAAAGCCCCGTGATGTGAAAGCCTGGGCTGAAGCGAGTCGGCGAGCGCAGGCCCAGGTCAACGTCCCCGACAATATGTCCAAGGCCTGTAAGGCCGTCACCCACGCACGCCTGGATAGTCCCGCCCTTGCAGGGCGGTGAAGTTTTCCAAACCACTGGTCCTGGGGCTCCGCGCTGCGCGCTCCACCCCAGGCTGTCACATCCCAGGCTTTCAGCCTGGAGCACCGCAGAGACGCGGAAACCTATTCCACCGAAAACAGCGAAGAGGCGACCTTCCTCACCGGCGCACCGCATCCCGGCACCGCCTCGTTTCGCAACAGCATCTCGCTGGACCAATTTGCCGCTGAACAAATCGGGCATCAGACTCGCGTCTCGGCGCTGCCGCTTGTGGTTTCCAAAAGCGGGAACCAATCGCTCTCCTTCACCGGCAGCGGAGTGATGCTGCCCGCCGAGCGCAGTCCGGCAGAAGTCTTCAAAGCACTCTTCATCGCGGGCGATGCCGCATCCATCGAGAAGCAAGTCGAGAGCCTCCGCACCGGACGCAGCATCCTCGACGCCGTCGCGGCGCGCGCGGCGACCTTGCAGAAACAACTCGGCAGCGCAGACCGCGAGCGGCTGGACCAATACTTCACCAGCGTGCGCGAAGTCGAACGCCGCCTCGTCATCGCCGAAGAATGGGAGCGCAAACCGAAACCCAAGGTGGATGCCGCCGTGCCGAAGGACCCGGAGTATTTGCCCGAAAAACTCGGCGCGATGTATGACCTCGCGCACCTCGCGTTCACCACGGACAGCACCCGGCTCATCACGTTGCTTGTGAAACTCGATGGCTTCAGCGAGCACATCCCCGGCGTGAGCACCGACGCGCACAACCTCTCCCATCACGTCGGGCGCGAGGACAAACTCAAGGAGTTGATGAACCTCGAACTTGCGCAGTTTCAAAAACTCGCCGCCTTCCTCAAACGCCTGCAAGCCTCGCAGGAAGGCGATGCGAACCTGCTCGACCGCACGCAAATCCTCTACGGCAGCAACCTCGGCAACGGCAACAACCACGACAACAAAAACCTCCCGGTCATCCTCGCTGGCGGCGGCTACAAACACGGCCAGCACCTCGCCTTCGACAAAGCGAACAACTACCCGCTGAGCAACCTCTACGTCTCGATGCTGCAACGTCTCGGCCTCGAAGCGGGGAAATTCTCCAGTAGCACTGGCACCATGCGCGGGCTGGAGATAGCGTAGTCCGAACTCGTGACCATGAAACTCCGGCTCATCATTTTCAGTCTAGCAGCCTTGGCGTTGCTGTCGCTCCGCGCAGCGGGCGCG
>JANNVM010000089.1:0-7093 GCA_031414455.1 Verrucomicrobiota bacterium | reverse complement strand
GGCACCGAGGGCAAACTCGGCGGCCAGGCGCAGGTCTCCGGGGCGGCTGGCACCTGGAAGGATCTCACGGATAACGTGAACTTCATGGCGTCCAATCTCACCGACCAGGTCCGCGGGATCGTGAAAGTCGTGACCGCCGTGGCCAATGGCGACCTAACCCAACGCCTCACCGTGCAAGCGAAAGGCGAAGTCGCCGCGCTAGCCGATACTATTAACAGCATGAACGTCACCCTCGCGACTTTCGCTGGCGAGGTCACCCGCGTGGCCCGCGAAGTCGGCACCGAGGGCAAGCTCGGCGGCCAGGCGCAGGTCTCCGGTGTGGGCGGGACGTGGAAGGATCTCACCGGCAACGTCAATCTGCTCGCCGCCAATCTCACCACCCAGGTCCGCGCGATTGGCGAAGTCGCCACCGCCGTGACGAAGGGCGATCTCACACGCTCCATCCAGGTGGAAGCCAGCGGCGAAGTCGCGGAGATGAAGGACAACATCAACACCATGATTTCCAACCTGCGCGAAACCACCGAGAGCAATCGCGAGCAGGACTGGCTCAAGACCAACCTCGCCAAATTCGCCGGAATGCTCCAGGGCCAGCGCGAGCTGAACACCGTGGGCCAGATGCTCCTCACCGAGCTGGCCCCGCTGGTCGGTGCGCAGCAGGGCACCGTCTATCACCTCACTGGTGTCGGCAATGACGCCCAGTTACAACTGCTCTCCAGCTACGCCCACGGCGGCAAGCGGCTCGCCAAAGGTCTGCGCCTCGGCGAGGGCCTCGTGGGCCAGTGTGCGGTGGAAAAGAAGCGCATCCTGCTCGCCGACGTGCCGTCGGATTTCATCAAAATTTCGTCCAGCCTGGGCAAAGCCCAGAGGTTGAGCGTCATCGTGCTGCCCGTGCTCTTTGAAGGGCAGACCAAGGCGGTCATCGAGCTGGCCTCGCTCAAGGAGTTCAACACTGGCTCGCTCGCCTTCCTCGAACTGCTCACGCAATCCATCGGCGCGGTCTTCAATACCATCGAGGCCACCATGCGCACCGAGGACCTGCTAACGCAGTCGCAGCAGCTCACCGTCGAGCTGCAAAGCCGCCAGAGCGAACTCCAGCAGACCAACGAAGAGCTGGGTAGCAAGGCCAAGCTGCTCGCCGAGCAGAACGCCGAGGTCGAGCGCAAGAACGCCGAGGTCGAGCAGGCCCGCCACGCCCTGGAGGAAAAAGCCGCCGAGCTGGCGCTCACCTCGAAATACAAATCCGAGTTTCTCGCCAACATGTCGCACGAATTGCGCACGCCGCTCAATTCCATCCTCATCCTGAGCCAGCAGCTCGCCGAAAACGCGCCCGGCAACCTGAACCCCAAGCAGGTGGAGTTCTCCCGCAACGTGAACAGCTCCGGCTCCGACCTGCTCCACCTCATCAACGACATTCTCGACCTATCTAAAATCGAGTCCGGCACCGTTAGCGTGGATGTGGAGGAAATCCCCTTCGCCGAGCTGCGCGGCAACATCGACCGGAACTTCCGCCACGTCGCCGAGGCGAAGAACCTGCCCTTCGAGGTGAACTTCGCCGTGGGCCTGCCCAAGACCATGGACAGCGATCCGAAGCGCCTCCAGCAGATCCTCAAGAACCTGGTTTCCAACGCCGTGAAATTCACCGCGCTCGGAAAAGTCGAAGTCCGCGTGGACGTCGCCACGCGCGGCTGGAGCCACGATCACCCGGTGCTCAGCAAGGCCGCGCAGGTCATCGGCTTCGCCGTCGAGGACACTGGCATCGGCATCGCCCCGGAGAAGCAGCGGCTCATTTTTGAGGCCTTCCAGCAGGCCGATGCGGGCACTTCCCGCAAATATGGTGGCACCGGCCTCGGCCTCGCGATCAGCCGCGAACTAGCCGTGTTGCTCGGGGGTGAAATAAAGCTAGCGAGCGTCCACGGACAAGGCAGCACCTTCACTCTCTTCCTCCCGGTTCACTACTCCGGCTCCAACAACGTCCGAATCACGCCGAGCGCCGTGCACAGCCTGGCCGAAGCCGAAAAGGCGCACGCCCTCACCATCGTGCCCGCCCCGCGCGAGGAGCACATCGAGGACGACCGCAATTCCATCGCGGAAGGCGACCCCGTGCTGCTCATCATCGAGGACGATTCGCACTGCGCCCGCATCCTCCTCGGGCTGGCGCAGGACAAGGGATTCAAGGGCATCGTCGCCCGCAATGGGGCGTTTGGCCTTTCCCTCGCCCGGCAGTTTCACCCCGCCGCCATCGTGCTCGATATTTTCCTGCCCGACATGATCGGCTGGACGGTGCTGAACCATCTTAAGCGCGACCCGAGCATGCGCCACATCCCGGTGCAGGTCATCACTGCGGCTGAGGAAGGCCAGCACAGCCTCGCTCACGGTGCCTTCTCCTACCTCGTGAAGCCGAGCACCACCAAGGGCCTGGCGGTTGCGTTCAAGCGCATCAAGGACTTCATCACCTCAGGCACCAGGCGCCTGCTCATCGTTGAGGACAACGACATCGAGCGCGCCTCCATCGTCGAGCTGCTCGGCCATAGCGACATCGAGATCGTCGCCGCTGGCACCGGTGGCGAGGCACTGGCCGCGCTGCAGGACCAGGCCTTCGACTGCGTGGTGCTCGACCTGCGGCTGCCGGACATGACCGGCTTCGAGGTGCTGGAGAAAATGCACACCCAGCATGGGCTGAAGGACGTGCCCGTGGTCGTCTTCACCGGCAAAGACCTCAGCGCCGAAGAGCAGACGCAGCTCAAGACGATGGCCAAAAGCATCGTCCTCAAAGACGTGCAAAGCCCCGAGCGCCTGTTCGATGAGACCGCACTCTTCCTGCACCGCGTCGTCACCGACCTCCCTGCGGAAATGCAGGCCATGCTGGAGAAACTCCACAACTCCAAAGAAATGCTGCGTGGCCGCAAGGTGCTGGTAGTCGATGATGACGCCCGCAACATCTTCGCCCTCACCAGCCTGCTGGAAAACCACGAAGTCGAAGTGATCAGCGCCAACGATGGCCGCACCGCCATCGGCCTCATCCACAGCACCCCCGACATCGCCCTCGTGCTCATGGACATCATGATGCCCGAGATGGACGGCTACGAAACCATGCGCGAAATCCGCAAGGACGCCAAATTCCGCACCCTGCCGATTTTGGCGCTGACCGCCAAAGCCATGAAGGGCGACCGCGAGAAATGCCTCGACGCCGGAGCCAGCGATTACATCGCCAAGCCGGTGAATACAGATCAACTTTTGTCCCTGATGCGTGTATGGCTGTTCCGTTAACCCACCCTGAGATTGACGAGTGGTGAACAAAGAATGCCGATTGTTGAAGTGAAGAATCAAGCTCGCCCCAACCTCAACAATCATGAATCCTTGCTCGGCAATCGTCAATCAATCCAACTCGAACCCCAAGCCCCAATTCGATCCAGGAAATTGACGAGTGATGAACAAGGAGTGCCGATTGTTGAAGTGAAGAATTCCAATCACGCGAACAACGCCGCTCCGCCACTTCAACAATCATAAATCCTTGCCCGGCAATCGTCAATCCTCCCCATCCCGCCCATGACCACCCGCTCCCGTCTCCCTCGCCTGGCCAATACCGTCGCCCTGATAGTCATGGCGCTCGGGCTCGCGGTGATGGCCGGGTGGTTGCTCGAAATCGAGATGCTCAAGCGTATCGGGACGCAGCTCGCCACGATGAAGTTCAACACCGCGCTCGGCTTCCTGCTCGTGGGCGGGGCGCTCTTTTTCCGGGGCACACCGGCGCTCCGGAGCGGGCTGGCGGCAGCAGCCGGGCTGCTCGGCGCGCTCACGCTCGGCCAGTATCTCGCGGGGTCCGATTTCGGGATTGATCAGCTCGTGATCCGCGAAGCGGAAGTGGTGGCGGGGCGGCCGCCGGGGCGCATGCCGCCGGTCGCGGCCTTGTGCTTCCTCCTCAGCAGCGTGGCGCTGGGGCTGGTGGGTCGCCGGGCCACGGAGCGCTGGGCGGAGGCGCTGGCGATCGGCGTGGGGACCGTCGGCTTCATCGCGCTGCTCGGCTACGTGGTCGGGGCGCAGAATCTCTACAGCCTCCCCGGCTTTGTCTCCCTGGCGCTGCACACGGCGGCGGGTTTCACGGTGCTCGCGGCGGGCCTGCTCTGCGCGCTGCCGGAGGGTATCGTCTCGCTGCTGGTGCGTTCGCGGGGCACCGGGCGGGCGCTGTGGCTGGGCTTTGGCGCGCTCACGGCGCTGCTCATCATTCTCGGCGTCGTCTCCGCACATGGGCTGCGCTCCATCGGTGATGATGTGGATGCGCAGACCGATGTCGCCCGGCCCCGCTCGGTGGCCGCGCGGGAGCTGGAGGTGCAGGTGCTCCATTACGATCTCGAAGTGCGCGCCTTCCTTGCTGGCGATGCGGCAGCCCGGGAGAGGCGACTCCAACGTGCCGACGAAGTCGCGCAGCACCTGGCCACCTACCAGAAACTCGCCGAGACGCCCCGGCAGCGGGAACTCGCCAAGCGCTTCGCCGCCCACTGGCAGCCGCTTCATGCCCTGAACGAGACCCTCATCACCGCCGGGAAAGCGACGCCGGACGAACTCGGGACCTTGGTCCGCCTCCGTCTCAAACTTGGCGACTTCCTGAATGCAGAGATGCAGCCCGAGGCGGTCGCCGCCTTTGACGGCCGCCGGGCGGCCACCCAGGCGAACATCCAGACCAACGAGGCCGTCACGCTGCTGCTGCTCATCGGCGGGGTCATGCTCGCGCTGGTCACCAGCGGCGTCGCCGTCCGGGCCGTGGTCAGCGCGGAATCCTCGCTGGCCGAAAGTGGGGCGATTCGCGCGGCAGGCGTGCTGGCGGACAACCACGAGCGCAACCAAGCCGCGGCCCTGCTCCTGGAAAGTGAGGAGCTGCGCCACCGGGCCGATCAGCTCGCACTGGAGAATACCCGAATCGAACTGGCCCGCGTCACGCTGGAGGAAACCGCCACGGCGCTGGCGCTGGCCTCCAAATATAAGTCGGAGTTCCTCGCCAACATGTCGCACGAACTGCGCACGCCGCTCAATGCCATCCTCATCCTCAGCCAGCAGCTCGGCGAGAATAAGACGGGCAACCTTTCGGCCAATCAAATCGAGTTCTCCCGCATCATCCAATCCTCCGGCGCTGATCTGCTGCGGCTCATCAACGAAGTGCTCGACCTCACCAAAATCGAATCCGGCATCGTCACCATCGCGGTCGAGCCGATCCCCTTCGCCGACTTGCGTGACAGCCTGGACCGCCACTTTCGCCCGGTGGCGGATGCCAAGAGCCTGCCGCTGCGCGTGACCTTCGCGGAGGATTTGACGGGCAGCCTCGAGAGCGATCCGAAGCGCCTCCGGCAGATCCTCAATAACTTGATCTCCAATGCCCTCAAGTTCACTGCCTCTGGCCACGTCGCGGTGCGTGCCGGCTTCGCCACGCAGGGCTGGAGCCTTGAACAAACCGTGCTCTGCAGCGCGCCGCAGGTCGTCGCCTTTGCCGTGGAGGACACCGGCATCGGCATCGCGCCGGAGAAGCAGGGCCTCATCTTTGAAGCCTTCCAGCAGGCGGATGCCGGCACCGCCAGGAACTACGGAGGCACCGGTCTCGGCCTCGCCATCAGCCGCGAGCTGGCCGCACTGCTCGGCGGCGAAATCACCCTGGCCAGCGCCCCCGGCGAGGGCAGCACCTTCACGCTCTACCTGCCGCTGGACTACGCCGGGCCTCACCAAAGCGGAGAGCGCTCCGCCCTCGTCATTCATCCCGTGCCAGAGGCAGCCGCAGTGCCCGCGGACGGACGCGACGGCGTGTGGTCCACTGTTCCGATTGATCCTGCGGCCAACGCCGCCCTCCGCGGTCATAAAATTCTCGTGGTGGACGACGACGCGCGCAACATCTTCGCCCTCACCGCCCTCCTGGAGAACCACGACATGGACGTCATCAGCGCCACCAGTGGCCGCAGCGCGATCACCATTCTCCACACCACGCCCGGCGTCGGCCTCGTGCTCATGGACATCATGATGCCGGACATGGACGGTTACGAAACGATCCGCGAGCTGCGCACGTCCCCGCAGTTTCTCCACCTCCCCATCCTCGCACTCACGGCCAAAGCCTTGCCCGGCGACCGCGAGAAGTGCCTCGACGCCGGTGCCAATGATTACGTCTCCAAGCCCGTGAACTCCGCCCAACTACTCGCGCTGATGCGCAACTCACTGCTCCCATGAAATACTCGACTTCAACAATCGGCACTCCTTGTTCGGCAATCGTTAATCAGTCCGCCCCGGAATTGACGAGTGATGAGCAAGGAGTGCCGATTGAAGAAGGGAAGAAAGGGACCAAGCGGAAGAATCCAATCACATGAAAGACAAAGCCAACGACCTTGAAGAACGCCTCGTGGATTTCGCCGTCCGCATCATTGGCGTTGTGGAAGCTCTGCCTGACTCCAAGGCGGGCAATCATATCGCGGGGCAGTTGATTCGATCAGGAACTTCTCCGGCTCCCAACTACGGCGAGGCGCAAAGTGCGGAATCCCGGAATGACTTCATTCACAAAATGAAAGTAGCCTTGAAGGAGCTTCGCGAGACCCTTGTCTGGCTCAAAATCATCATGCGTAAACCACTCTGTCCACCCGAACGCCTCGTTCCCATCATTCAGGAGAACGACGAACTTATCAGCATTTTCGTATCGAGCGTCAAAACCGCGCAAGCCAATAAAGGCAAGGTTTGACCAGAAGGCATTGAGACCTCCCCAACATCAACATTCAACAATCTTTGCTCCCCAACTTCAACAATCGGCACTCCTTGTTCATCACTCGTCAATCGATCCGCCATTCTAGCTGATCGACTTCAACAATCGGCACAGCTTGTTCATCAATCGTCAATCAATCCGCTAAAATCCCCTAAAACCATGGATGAGCCTATCAACATTCTAATCGTCGACGATGAGCCGAACAACCTCACCGTGCTCGAAACCGTGCTCGACGATCCCGGCTACCGGCTGGTGCGCGCCACTACGGCGGATGAGGCGCTGCTCGCGCTGCTCACTCATGACTTAGCCCTGCACAACCTCGACATCCGGATGCCGCAGATGAACGGCTTCCAGCACGCGCAGATC
>JANNVM010000088.1:0-7425 GCA_031414455.1 Verrucomicrobiota bacterium | reverse complement strand
GTCCGTCAGCGCCGCCCCGGTGGCTTTGGCGATGCCGAAATCAATCACCTTCGGCAGCGGTTCACCGTCATCGCCCGCGGTGACGAGAATGTTCGACGGCTTGATGTCGCGGTGGATGACGCCCTTCTGGTGCGCGTGCTGAATCGCCTGACAAATCTGCATGAAGATCCCCAGCCGTTCCGGCACCCCGAGTTTCTGCTCGTCGCAATAAGCGGTGACCGACACCCCGCGCACCAGTTCCATGACAAAATATGGCCGCCCGCTGTCGGTCGCCCCGGCATCGAGGACTTTCGCGATGGCCGGGTGCTCCATCATGGCCAGCGCCTGACGTTCCTGTTCGAATCGCGCCACCACTTCGTGCGTGTCCATGCCCGCCTTGATGATCTTCAACGCCACCCGGCGGACCACCGGTTCCCGCTGCTCCGCCATCCATACCGTGCCCATGCCGCCCTCGCCCACCTTCTGGAGCAATTTGTAGCGGCCAATCACAGCTCCGGAAGTTTCCTGAGAACCCGCAAACTCAGTAACCGCATTTCCAGGAGTATCCGGCAGGAATCCTTCCGCTTCGCGATCCGCGGCGAGCAGGGCTTCCACCCGGCGGCGCAGGGTTTCACGGTCAACGCAGACGGTGCGCAGAAATTCCGAGCGGTCTTCCGCCGGCAATTGCTGCGCGTGGAGGAAGATGGTCTCGGCGTCGGGATCGGTATTCATGCGGGCAGAGTGTCCCCATTCCTGGACAGTGGCGCTTTTTTCGCCGCGTTCGGCTCACCGTGGCAGGACTTTTCCATCATTTTCCTTCCGGGCCGCCCGGGTGTCTCCTCCTGCGGCACTTGGTGCCCCTGCACCCTGCCTCCGCCTTATCCGGGGCGCTAACCTCCGGTCGCCAGCAGCCGCTCGGATCCTTTCCTGAGCCTTCCGGCCAGAACCAGCGCGATGGCCCGCAAAAGTGCGGCCCCGGCAGCCGGATGATCGTCAACGAAACGATTGAAACTCTCATGGCTCAAATACCACAGTCGCGAGTGGGCACTGGCCACCACCGACGCGCTGGCGGTGGTCGGTTCGATCAGGCTCATCTCACCGACGCATCCGCCCACCTGAGCATAACCAAGCGTGACGATGGCCTCCTTCGATGCCACCTGGATTTTCAACTCCCCCTCCAGCACGAAGTGGAGAAAGGCCTGCGGCTGCCCCTGTTCAATGAGCCGTTCTCCCTTGTTCAGGAAAAGAACCTCCCCGTAGACCTCGAGCGTAGCCCGGTCGTCAGTGGAAAGGTTGGCCAGAATACCGAGATCCGGGAGAGCGGATGAGATGGGTTCGGTGGATTGCATGAGAGTATTATGAAGGGAATTCCATTCGGCGCAATAATTTGCAGTGGACGAAAAATGACGGGAGGTCACGAAGAGTTGTCAGACCGCGGCACGGACGAATAGAGGTTTGCATCAGCGCCCTCCGGTTCCGCTGCATACGGCTGATCCGCCACTTCCGCCGATACCACAGATGTTGGGAGATACGGACCCGGCGCTGATTCCTCCACCCATTCCTCCGCCCGCGGATCCGACCATCATCGCCAGGCCCGTCGGCACCCCAATCAGCGTCCCCAGAACCGCTTTGGCAGGAACTCCGATGAGTAGAGCGGACGCCTTCCGCCGAAACTCTTCCCCTTCGGTATAGCGGTGGGTTATCTTCAGGGCCTCGCCCTCCCAGACGCCCGGTGTTAGACCGCCGCATGTCGTGTTAGGCACAAAATAGGATGTCGCGTCCCGTGCGTCCACGATCCACTTGCCGAGGGGCGGAGCCGCCGGCATGGATTTCGGCCATGCCCTGGGCACCCATGCCGGCGGATCATTCTTCACCTGACGCCACAAATCCGCGTTTTCCGGCGGGCGCGCAGGCGTGGCGACGTTCCTTGCTCCGCTGCCGGGCGTCGAGCAGCCGACGGCGGTGAGTGCGAGCGTAAGAATCAGGAGAAGTGCTGCTTTTTGGGGTGTTCTCATGGCCGTTGTTGGGTTTTGGTTCGCAAGCCCGCCAGCTGCCGGCCTCTTCTCTAGAGGAAATCAGGAACCGGCTTGAAATAGTTACACTCCTGATCCTGGCATCATTTTGGATTGGTAACGCGGAAGGCGTTCAGTTTTCCGCCGGTGGCCACGAGAAGACGCGGTGCCGTCGCGGTCTTGCCCGGAGTCGAGGCGACTTCCGGATACGCGCCCTGTCCGCTCACGCTGGCGATGATTTCGCCCTTCTGAATTCCGATCACGTACAACGTTCCGCTGTTGTCGCTCGCCTTCAATTCCGAACTCCAGGTGGAATTGGTCAGGAGAACCACCTGGCCGCCGCGGAAAAACCGGGCCAGCCGAAGATGCACTCCGCTTTTCTGAGGAATACTGATCTCCCGCTTCGCGGTCGGCGGCGAGCAGCGCTTCCACCCGGCGGCGCAGGGTTTCACGGTCCACGCAGACGGTGCGCAGAAATTCAGATCGGTCTCCTGCTGGCAATTGCTGCGCTTGGAGAAAGATGGTTTCGGCATCGGGATCTGCGCTCATGGGATCGGATCGTGGTGGAAATGAATGGTGCGTCCCTCCCCTGTCAGAAGCGGCTGACGAAGGGTCCTTTTGTCCAAATGACCCGGCCTCCGCGGAAAGATACTAGCAGGATGGCTCCGCAAATCGCCCCGAGGATCAATGCGCCGAAAATAAACAGCACCGGCAGCAAGGCATCATCCCCGGTCAATTGAATACCCGCCCCACCATCAGAGGAAGCTAACGCTGCGGGCATCCGGAGTGCCTGTTTCCATGAATCATGCAGAAACGGACATCGCCCCAGAGAAATCCAGCAGAGTAGAATCATGCCCGCCACGAACGAAAAGAGGATGGCGCCGAAAAGTGCGCCGGCAGCCATCCGTCCAGCCAGTCCAGCGGGTTCAAAGGTCGCCGTTCCCGGATCCTTTTCGACGGCGGTCTTGGATTGGTTGCCAGAACGTACCTCCACCCATCCGGCCGGAATTCCGATGATCGTCAGCACTGCGCCCGCCACCCATCCATACCCTGACAATTCTGACAGTTGCCATGACTTGACGGCTGGCAGAAAAAATCCCAGCAGCCCGACAAACTGCCCGGCAGCCATAGAGATCACGAGAGCCACCATCAGCACTTTAACGGCAAACCAAACGGCCCGGAAGCCCGCGAGCAGCATCCGTCCGCCGGGGGAAACGGGGCCGCGCTGGAGGGGCGGGGGCTGATACTCGCTATCGGCATCCGGTGATTGATTCGGGTTCATGGGTAGGCAATTTCCTGTCTGACCACAGTGGCGATTTTATGGGGGCGTGCGGCTCACGGCGAGTAAATTTTTCTTCAGAGCCTGGACCGGGAGCCCTGAGCGCCGTCCCCGGTGAAGTACCGGTATGATAGCCGCGGGCACCGCAGAACGGGAAGGAATCCGCGCGGGACACTCCCCGCGCGGATTCTGTGGGCACACTGCATTTGCGGTCATGCCCGGTGCTTCACGCTGGTGCCATGCCGCTGTTAGTGCGGCGGTGCCACGGTGATGGTCCAGGTGTTCTCGTATTGAATGCCGAGGTCCCAATCGGCGATGATAATCGTCGAGTGGAGTTTGAGGACATGGACGCCCGGCTGCAGCGGCGGACAGGTAAAGCAGTATCCCTGGACCCATTCTGTGGCCACCGAATCGTAGGAAGTCGGCTCGGCGTAAACGACGGGCGGATTATACTGCTGAGGGAACACATACCAGGGACTGAGACCGCCGGGGGCCTTTTCGAGCAGCACCTTGCCGTCGAGCGTCACCTTGTAATCACTGTCGGCGAAGATCGAATCCGGATAGGGATCGTCGAGATGGCCGTCGGTGTATCGCTCCCGGGTGGCCGCCGAGACCGGCAGAACGAAGGACGTGCCGGGACTCAGGGCCACATCGAGGCTTCCCTCCAGCACCCCGGGATCATCCACGGTCCAACTGCCGCCGGTTTCTACGCCGGAAGGCAGCGGAAGGAAGTCAACCTGCGGGCCGCTTTCATCCGGACCGCCGACGGCCCATTGAAAGTAGAGTTTCATCCACTCGCTCAGGGATTTCCCGTGGGATTTGGCATTGGCCGGCATGGCTTTTCCGCCGGCATGGGCCAGCGGAACGCAGGGCGCTCCGGCGGCCCCGAGTATGATGGCAGTGACTGCGGTCTGCAGGTATGATGTTCTAACATGCATGGTGTGTGTTGTGGTGTGTTGATTGCCTCTGATTTTCGTGGTTTCAGATGCCGGCGGCCGCGCCCGGAGGCTGGCGTAACGCGATACCGTCCGGTAACAAGTTTTTCGGAGCCGGCTTGATTCCGGCTCTGAACTCAGTGGCGCTTTTGCGGAGCCGGAAGGCTCAGAGAAAGAACATTAAATCACTTTTTTTATTCCTGTGAATGGGAAGAATGCGCGATCGCCGATCAGTCTCCCTTCCCTGTGATTCGAACCACTGTTCCCTTCCGGTCGATGAGCACCATGTCATCGTGCTCTGAGGAGTCAGTCATATCGCGGGCCAGGAGCCATTTGCCGTCTGGAGAGGGGCACAGCAGGAAGCCGTCCGATGTGGTGATTAATTCTGCGGGCGGAGTGCCAGGGATTACCAGTTCCAGACGGGGAGGCTGTTTTGCGGGCGAATCCTCGTTCACGACGCGCACGGTCGCCGCGCCGGGACCGAAGCTGTGCAGTTGCTCGATGAGTTTGCCGTCCGCAACCGCCTCGCCGTCCGGAATGGCCGTGCAATTCATGACATAATTGTTAGTGTCAATCTCGACGCGGAATCTCCCATAACTGATGACGCCGGTTGAGCCTTTCCAATACGAAGAGCCGCGCCATGGAGTCGTGAGGATTTCAGCATTCGCGGAGTCGGCCAGCACGTCCCTGTGAATGGGAAAACGCTTTTCAACTCCCGCGTTGTCGAGCCATATCATCTCCCGTCCGCGCATCAGAAGAAGGCCTTTGCCGTCAGGACGCAGAGGCGAACCGCCAATGAGGCATCCCCGGCCGCCAACCATCTTCACCTTGCCGGTGGCAGGCTCATGCTGGAGTCGGGCAGCCAGACTACCGGCACGCAGCCGGCGAGGAAGAAGGCGCTCAGGATCACCACGAAGAGAGCTGACAGGAGCCCGGTCGTCCGGCGGAGGACGTTTCGGAGTGATGAGGCGGGTGAAGGATGGTTTTTCATGGCGTCAATGTTTCCAGTCTCAGTGGCGCTTTTCAAGTTTCGGGCGGCTCACGGGCCGGCAGGATATTTTTCACCTGCCCGCTGACGTTATTCCTCCCGGCGCAGTTCCGCGAACAGCCACACCCGGGCGTAGGCCCAGTGACGTTTCGCCGTGGCCGGGGAAATCCCGAGAATTTCGGCGGCTTCATCAAGCCGCAGGCCCATGTAAAACCGCAACTTTACCAACTCCGTTTTTTCCGGGGATTCCGCGGCAAGTTTTTCCAGCGCCTCATCCAGTCGCAGGAGGATTTCGTCGGGAACCGCCTCCGCCATGTCTACGGAATCAAGATCGACCCGCTGCAGCGATCCTCCATGCCGGACCCGGTTTCGCCGCCGTGCGCGGTCAATGAGAATACGGCGCATTGTTTCTGCAGCCGCTCCGAAAAAATGCCCGCGACTTTGCCAGTGCTGGCGATTCATGCCGGCGAGTTTGATCCATGCTTCATGGACGAGGGCGGTGGCCTGGAGGGTGAACTCATGCGATTCCTGTTCCAGCCGTGCCGCTGCCAGCCGGCGCAACTCCTGATAGATTTCAGGCAGCAGGTCTTCGGAGGAGGACCCGGATGCCCCGTTTAATATGTTTCCGGGTTCCTCGTTATTCATTTCCAGAGAATTACCGGAAGCCTCCAGGGAGCGCAAAGCCGCGTCTGCGGCGTCACCGGCTGGCAAGTGATAGCGTGGAAATATACTGCGACCCGGGGGGCGAGTGCCTGAAGTGTTGTGACTGGAATACCAGCCTGCTGCGCCGCCTCGACTGCGGTCCACATTTCTTGATCTGCGCAGCCTTTTCGCAACTCGCACCGCCGGGTTCTTCTACTCGTGAAGTTCTTGAGGGAAGTCTCCGTGGGTTCCGCGGACCTCCACCTTCATGAATCGCCGCTGGTCGCCGGGCACGAATGGCCACGAGGCTTCGCCCCCGGTGCCGTTACGGGACTTTTCGGTTTCGTCGCGGAACCAGTTGCGCAAATCGTTGCTGTAGTAGCCCCAATACAACCTTCCGATTACTGTCGGGAATGTGGCCGTTACGGTTCCGGGTTTGGCCGGATCGGCAAGGATCCCCGTGATCCGGAAGACCGACCACGGGTCGCCTGGATTGGTCCCCATCGCCAACTCCTGCCAGTCCGTTGAGCCGTCGGCATCGGTATCGGTGGCCGGGCCGGAGGTGGTAAACAGCACCTCCGACAGCGCGAATGACTCAGTCGCGTCCGTGCCGGCGCCGTAGATTCTTAATTGCACACTGTTTGCGGCAGCAGGGATTATATTACGGAGGGGAAACCCGTTTTCAATGAATTGAATGCCCCCTGCGGCACCCGGATTGAATTCATCCCGGACCCGCCTGTTATCATACTCCAGAAGTGCGGTGGGAAACTCTCCGCCGGCGGTTCCTGTGTAGCCGTTGAGGTAACCATTGGGCGGGCCGTTGGGGGCTCCGCCGGCACCGCTGGATCCATCGCCGGTATCGTAGGCATTCACCAGATTCACGACGGTGCTCCCGTCTATGACCAGTTCCGCCCTGAAGCGGTCATTCGTCTCGAAATTTGACATTCGGTCTGTTTCCACCGCGCGCAGCAGTGCGGAAAAATACACCGTGCCTATTGCGGTGAGATCAATGACTCCGGATGACTGCATGACATCCCCGGGTATTTCCACGCCGGTGAGGGTCATGGTGCGGGCGCTGGAATCAATGGCCCATTCCGGCTCCCGGTTTGGTGCCATGAGATCCAGCATTCCGGCACCGTAATACTGAGTGCCGATCACATAGCTGCCTGCAATGCCCGTGGAAAGTGTAATGCCGGACAGCGCGAACGCTTCAGAGGTCGTCGGCCCTGATAGAACTCCGGTAATCTTCAACTGCACCGAATGGGCCGTGGCCGGAATCGTGTAACTGAGGATAAAACTGCTATCAATGGTTGAGGCTCCGGTCTGCCGGCTTGAGTTGAACTCGTCGCGGTCCCGGTGTGCGTCGTAGTCGGCCAGCCTGTTTGGATAGTTGACTCCGGTCCTCACATCCGTGCCGGATTCTCCCTCATACCCGTTCATCCAGCCATTGGGGGGGCCATTGAGCCCGGACCCGCTGGTGGAGGGCCCGCCGCTGCCTGTATCATAGTCTTCCGCAGTCAGGTTGACGACCTGCATTCCGGCGGTCCCGCCGTTGATGATCAGTTCCGCCTTGAACCGGTCAGCGGTCTC
>JANNVM010000087.1:0-5909 GCA_031414455.1 Verrucomicrobiota bacterium | reverse complement strand
TCGCGGCCGGTGTGGCGATAGGTGAGACGCTCGTGGTCGAGGCCCATCAGGTGCAGGATCGTGGCGTGAAAGTCATGCACATGCACGGGATTGCTGCCGACATTGATGCCGTAGTCGTCGGATTCGCCGTAAACGGTGCCGGGTTTCACGCCCGCTCCGGCGAGCCATGACGAAAATACCCAGTGATGGTGCTCGCGTCCTTTGGCGTCAGCGGCGCTGTTGAAAGGTGTGCGGCCAAATTCGGTCGTCCAGACGACGAGCGTGTCGTCGAGCATTCCCCGCTGTTTTAAGTCTTTCAGAAGGCCGGCGATGGGTTGATCCACATTCTTCGCGAGCGGGGTGTGCGTGAGCATGTCGCCGTGCGCGTCCCAGTTATTCGAGGAACCGACATCTATCAATTCGACGAACCGCACGCCGCGCTCGGCAAGTCTCCGCGCCACGAGACACTGCCAGCCAAATCCGGTCGTCTGGCCGCGCTGCAATCCGTAGAGCGCCAGTGTCGCATCGTCCTCTTTGGAAAGATCGAAGACATCAGGCACTTCCGCCTGCATGCCGAACGCTGTCTCGAACGACTTGATCCGCGCGGCGAGGAGCGGGTCACCGGCACGCGAGGCGGCGTGGCGCTGATTCGCGCGCGCCATCATGCCGAGTTCGAGTTCCTGCAGGCCCGAAGTCGCCGCCCGGCGCTGGATATTTGCGACCGGCTCGGGGCCGGGCACAACGAGCGTCCCCTGGTGAGCACCTGGCAAAAAGTCGCTCGCCCACACCTGACCGCCCGCATAGGGCGTCTGCGGCGCGATGACAACAAACGACGGCAGGTTGCGATTCACCGTCCCGAGCCCGTAGCTGACCCACGAGCCGATGCTCGGGCGCGCGAACGTGAACGAACCGGTGTGAATCCCCAGCGTCGCTTCGTAGTGGTTCGTGTGGTCCGATTTCATCGAGCGGATCACGCACAAATCATCGACGCACCCGGCCATGTGCGGAAAAAGCGAACTGACTTCCGTGCCGCATTTCCCGTGCGGCGCGAATTCCCACTGCGGGCGCTTGAGAAACATTTTATAGTCGCCTTTACGCCCCTGAAACTCCCCAACCGAGACCGTCTTGCCGCCGTCAGCGAAGAGCTTCGGCTTTGGATCCCACGACTCTACGTGGGACACGCCGCCGCTCATGTAGAGGAAGATCACGCGCTTCGCCTTCGGTGGAGCATGCGATGTTTTCGGTGCCAGCGGGTCGTTCGAGTCCCCGGCAAGGAGTTGCGACATCACGCCAGGCATGAGGATGGACCCGCCGATCAGGGAGCGCAAAAAGCCGCGGCGGGAGGAATCGAAGGTGCAGTCGTGGCTCATGACGGGTGGATCAGTCTATATGGAGAAACTCGTTACCGCCAAAGAGGGTGCGGACATACGCGGCGAGCGCTGCGATTTCGGGACTTCCCTTCCCCGCAGCGACAACTTCCGCACGGCAGGCGGCGAGGAACCCGGTGGCCTCTGACAGTTCAACCGCGGTCGGCGCGCGCCCGAGCGTTAGGCGGCTGGCAAGTTCGATCTGTTGCGCCTCATCGGGCGCCGCCGCTTGCATTCGCACCGCAAATTTTTCCGCCTTGGTGTGAACGAAGGAGTCGTTAAGAAAGAACAGCGCCTGCGTCGGCACCGTGGTCGCGCGGCGATCGGGGGTGGAGGTGTTCGGATCGGCACCATCGAACAGCGCAAGGAAGGGATGACGTTTGATGCGCTGCACCATGAGATAGACGCTGCGTTTGTTGTTGTCATAGACGGCACTGAACGGCCCGTGCTGTGAAAAGCCCCAACTGAGCGGCGACGGAAATGGATGTTCCCGCGCGGGTGTCGCATCGAGTTCGCCGCTGATCGCGAGGATCGAGTCACGCAGTTCCTCGGCACTAAGCCGGCGGCGGGAGAAGGATGCGTAAATGTCCGCCGGCTTCGTCGCGTCGGAAGCGGAAGCCTGCTGATACGTTGCGCTGAGCATGATCAGCCGGTGCATCGCCTTCACTGACCAGCCGCTCTGAATAAATTGCGTTGCCAGATGATCCAGCAATTCAGGATGCGTCGGCGGCAGACCGCGGGCGCCAAAATCATTGGGCGTCGTCACCAGGCCGCGTCCGAAGTGATACTGCCAGAGGCGATTCACCATCACCCGCGCGGTCAGCGGGTTGTCGGGGCGCGTGAGCCACTGCGCGAGTTCGAGCCGGCCGCTGCCTTCGATGTCCGGAGGGAGTGGACCGCCACCCAGCGCTTTGATGAATCCGCGCGGAGTCTCCTCGCCGGGCCGGTCCATCTCGCCGCGCACCTGCACGCGGGCATTGTGCGGCGTCCCTTCGGACATGCCGTAGGCCATTACGCCAGGCCCGTCCACGAGGAGCCGGTCGAGTTCCTGCTTCGATTTCTCCACATCCGTCTGAAGCGCGGCGAGTTGCTGACGAATCGCCGTCATCTTCGCACGACGGGCTTCGATCTCGGTGCTTGCGACCTCCAGCGGCGGCGCATCGAACGGCGGCAATGCGGAATCGCCGATGACGAAATTATCCGCATCCAGCGCGGGCCGCACGCCGCCGCGATGGCCGTAGCTGTCGATAAACGTGTAGTCAATGATGCCATCCCAGCCGGTCGCCAACTGGCCGCCGAATTCAGTGCGACCGGCCGCCGATGCGATCACGCCCGCGCAGGTTTTCGCTTTGAGATTGAGCGTGAGTTGAACCTGATACCACTCACCGGTCTTCAATCCGCACACCGGGTCGCGGACATCCGCGCTCCGGCGGAAAAACTCACTGCCGTTGAAGAACAACTCGACCGCCGCGGAGTTGCCAGGACCGTGCCCTATGTAGTAACGCCACGAGCCGTCACCGCCTGCGCCCACGCCCGCACAGCGGAAGTCGAAGCCAACGAAGAGTTTCTCGTCTTTATCAGGCTTCACACCGGTAAGGGTCTGACCGAAGCCGTCATATTCGCCGCGGTTCGGCATGTGGATGCCCAGTCCGCCGGCCGCATATACATTTCGATACGGGCTCTGTGAGGAAGCCACGATTTTCACTACGCTGTTCGGTCCCGGCCCCCACGGCGTGGCCGGCGGCACACCAGCGGTCTGCAACTCGAACTCACCATCCATGCCGGCAAGGCTCTGCAGTTCCGCGCTCAGGGCAGCAAAGTCCGGTTCGTTCCCCTGCCCGGCGATGGACGGCAGTGCTGTCGAGACCGGAGGGATCCGAAACTCCTGCGCGCCGAAATTATCGAGATCGAGCGCGGGCAGCGCGGCGTTAGGCTGGCTGCCCGAATCGAGCACCGCGTAGTCGATGATTCCCGACCATTCAGCCGAGAGCGGCTTACTGGAAATCACCGTCACGTCCCCCGGCGCACCAACGCTGCCGGAGACGGTGCGGCTCTTAAGATCAAATGCGAGTTGCAAATTGTGCCACTGGTTCGGCTTCAACAAGCCGACCGTTTCGATCTCCCCGCCGGCACGGAGCGAAACAGACTGTGATGAGATGAGCACTTCGACGGCTTGCGAGCCAGTGAGTGCCCCAATCCACAACCGATGCGAGCCCGGCGCCGCAGCATCGGGAGCCGCGACGCGGAAATCGAGGTTCACGAAAAGTGCGGCGCAATTGTCGCGCGTCCGGCGCGGATGCAGCCCCTGAGCGATGCGATAACCGGACGCCCCGACGGAAACATTCGCGCCCACTTTCCCGCCAGGATAGAGATTCTTGAATGGACTCTGCGCGGCGTTCGTCACCGCGATCTTTCCCTCATAGATCCAGGGAGGAACGAGCACGCCGTTGCTGCCGCCCGCCGCCGCCGCCTGCATTTCGAAATCGCCATCAAGGTCATCAAGCGAACGCAGCACCGCCGCCGGCACGGGCTGCTTCTGCTTCTCAAGGCGGCCCGCAAGCGTGGCCACGCGCGCGTCAAATTCGCGCCATTGCGGCCGCGATTCGTCAGGCGGATTCAGCGGCACCATGGCGCGGGATCTCGGCTTTTGCTCTGATCCAGGGAATGCATACCGCGTGCTGTCGAAGATCCCGTAGAGCGCGTAGTAATCGCTCATCGAAACGGGATCGAACTTGTGATCGTGGCAGCGCGCGCAGCCCAGACTCAGGCCAAGCACCGACTGACCGAGCGTGTCGATCGTGTCCTGAATGGTGAGGTTGTGATAGTTCTCCGAGTCGAATCCGAACCGCCGGGAAATCGCAAGATAGCCGGTGGCCGTCGTGCGTTCCGCGTACTGTTCGCGGGGGCCTTTCCGCGCGAGGATGTCGCCGGCAATCTGTTCGCGCAGGAATTCATCGTAGGGTTTGTCCGCGTTGAAGGCGGCGATCACGTAGTTGCGATAGCGCCACGCGAGCGGCACCGGGTAATCCGCCGTCTCACCGGCGGTATCCGCATAACGAACGACATCGAGCCAGTGGCGTCCCCAGCGCTCGCCGTAATGCGGCGAAGCAAGGAGGCGATCGACGACTTTCGTAAACGCATCCGGTGATTCGTCAGCGACAAAAGCCGCGATCTCCTCCGGCACCGGAGGCAGGCCGGTGAGATCGAATGTCGCGCGGCGGATCAGGGTGCGTTTGTCCGCGCGGTCTGCGGGCGGCAACCCGCGCTCCTCGATTTTCGCAAGAATGTACGGATCAATCGAAGTGGCGGACCACGCGTCATTTTTCACCGGAGGCGGAGGCGGATTACTCACCGGATCGAGCGCCCACAGCTTCACCACTTTTTTCGCGAGCACATCGGCCGGCGTCTCCGGATAGGGTGCCCCCATCTTCACCCACTGAACGAGATCGGCGATCACGGCGTCCGGCAGTTTCTTCCCGCCGTCCCTGTTGGGCGGCATCTGCAAATCCTTATCTTCATAATGCACCGCGCTGATCAGCAGGCTTTGCTCCGGATTCCCCGCCACGATCACCACGCCATCGGCTCCGCCTTTCAGCAGATCCTCTTTCGTGTCCAGTTTCAGCCCTCCCTTCACCTTCTTCGCCTCCGCGCTGTGGCACTTGTAGCAGTGCTCAACCAGAACGGGTCGGATTCGGTTTTCAAAGTACACCAAGCCATCGTCCGCACCCGCGCGGGAAAACCCGAACAGAGAGAGGACAACGATGGTGAGCCTGTGAAGCTGACGGTTCATCGCAATGTAGTTTCGAACGGGCTCAAGCGGCCGGAGTTACTCCTTCACCATACGCCAACTGCCGCCGCCAACTCTCAATGTGATCAATCATAACCTGCCCGGCTTTCTGTTCATCACCCGAACGAAGCACCTTCACTAGCTTGCGATGGCAATCCGCGGTCTCTTCACGGGTGTGCTGGCCGGACGAGGCGGCGCTCCGCTGCATCCGCGAGAGCCAGTATTCCAACTGGTGCCTTAGCGTATTCCAGCAGGCATAGAGCCGGCTGTGCCGGGCCGCTCTCATGATCAGGTCGTGAAAGGCGACGTCAAGCAGGGTAACTTCCAACAGATGAGCGGCGGCGGTGGTGCGCGTGATATTCGCCTCCAGCGACTTCGCCAGGGCCGCGTTGTAATGCCGGCACGCCAGCCGCGCTCCGGCCGGCTCGAGTGTGAGGCGCAGCGTAAAGATCTCCTCAAAATCCTCCTCCGAAAACTCGCGAACCCGCGCCGCACCGCGCCGGTCGAAGACCAGGAGACCTTCGCGCTCCAACTGAAACATAGCCTCCCGCACCGGAGCCCGGCTCACCCCCAACTGCTCCGCCAGGGCCGCCTCGGCCAAATGATCACCCGGGGCGTAGGCACCGGTGATGATGGCCTTGCGCAGATTCCCCAGAGCGTCATCAGCGATGCTGCGCCGGGAGACCGGCTTCAAAGTCACAGCCGGAGTTTTTCCGGCGATTGAAGTTGCGTTCGACATGCCCAACCACTACGAAGTCGACGGTCGACCGTCAAGG
>JANNVM010000086.1:0-5159 GCA_031414455.1 Verrucomicrobiota bacterium | reverse complement strand
CCGTATTTCCATTCACCGCCAGCGCCGCGCCGTCGGGATTGTTGGTATTGATGCCGACACCGCCGGGCGCCTGCACGAGAAACTGGTTCGCCGCCGTGCTGGCAAAGGGAAAGACCGGTGTTCCCGCGCTCCAGACAAAGGAGTTGTTGTGCAGTGCCTGAGCCGAACTTCCTGCGGCGAAGGACGCCTCGCCGGAACTGACATTCGAGGCGCCCAGCGCCGTGGAGGCGAATCCGGAGGCGCCGGAAAAATATCCTGCCGCCGTGGCATAGTGGCCACTAGCGTTAGTGCCCCCGCCCATCGCGGTCGCGGAGAGTCCGCTGGCCTCCGACGAACCCAGAGCCACTGCTCCGGGGCCCGACGCACGTGCGCCCGACCCTAACGCTATGCTGCCCTGCTGCTGGGCGTAGGCATTGCGCCCGATTGCTGCGGAGTAGTTGCCCTGGGCGAGGGCGTTTTCCCCAATGGCGAGCGAGACAGTGCCGTTCGCCACAGCGTTCAGACCCATCGCGGTGGCTCCGAAACCATTGGCGGCGGTTCCATTGCCGGCTTCAAAATGACTGGTGTTGAACTCCACGCGCTCCGCACCATCCACGCGGGCATTGCCCATTACATGCAGCGCAGCCTCGGGTCTCGCCGTGCCGATGCCCGCCCAGCCCGTTGTCGTGAGCGACGAAGCGTGACTGCGCAGCGCGAAAACATTCACGGCTCCATCCCCCTGGGAAGTGGCTACCATGTTGCCGCCGGCAATGGTCACGCCCCAGCAATCGGAGAGGCTTTGCAAGCCGCTGCTGCCCTGCCGGGCCACCCCCAGTTCCATCGGGCTGGCCGGATTGCTCACATCCCATGCGGCCACGACCCCGCGGCCTCCGGTAAGCATCTGCGTGCCGGACAACGACACGGCCACCACGCTGTTTAGAGCCGTCGTGTTCACATTCCCCTGGAGCACGGCGCGGCGCACCGGACTGGCCGGACTGCTCACGTCCACGAGGGTGATGGCGTCCGTGTTTTGTGATGCCACCGCCAGCAATCCGCCGGACAGAGCCATGCCCGTCATGCGTCTCAAGAGTTCGTAGCCGGGACTGTTGCTCAGGATCTCCGCCCGCTTTACGGGCGCGGCGGGCACGGCCACGTCCACGAGCGTCACCGCTTCACCCGTGGAGCCGATGGCCAGCAGGTTTCCGGACAGGGCAATGCTTTCGATCCCCCCGAGACGATTGTAGCCGCCAGCGCCGTTGACGATTTCCGCCCGTTTCACCGGCGCGGCGGGATTCGTGATGTCCACCAGCGTGACCGTCTGCTCGACTCCGGAGGCAATAGCCATGAGGTTTCCGGAAATGGAGATGGCGACAAGTTGTCCGAGCCCATTGTAGCCGCCCACACCGTCGCGCAGTTCCGCCAGTTTCACCGGGCTGGCCGGATCGGCGACATTGATCAGCGTCACCGCATTGTCCATGTTTGCGGCCACCGCCAGCAGGCCGGGCTTCATCGCAGACTTCCATACACCCGCCAGGTAATCGTAGCCGTTCTCACCATCATGCACCTGCCAGCGCAACACCGGGGCCGCCGGATCGGTAATATCCATTAACGTGACACCGTTGTCGACGCCCGTAGCGGCCACCGCCAGCAGATTCCCCGACGCCGCTGCCCCCCATGCACCGCCCAGCACCGTATAACCGCCGGATTCATCCTTTCGCACGGAAACGAGATCGAGGTTCTGCACATCCCGTGTGCTGGCAATGTGCAGGCCCGCCAAAGGGTTTGCCGTGCCAACCCCCACCTGCCCGTCGGCATTCACCTGGAGCGCCGCCAGCGGCGAGCCGTCGGGCGCGCCGAGCTGCGACACCGCGCCGGGAGCGAGCTTTGCCGCAGTCACCGTTCCGTCCGCCAACTTCGAACCGGCGACGATTCCGTCCGGCAGATAGCCGTTCGGTGCCAGCCGCTGGTCCGGCGTGAGTTGCTGAAAGCCGAGTGTGCCGTTGTTGAACCACACGCGCAGGCGCAGGTCGGCGTTGGAATAAACGGACGCGGGCACGGCGGTCATGTTCGTCAGCGTGGGATCGCCGAGCAGCACGGAGTAGAGGCCCTTCGTCACCGGCAGGGAGACGGCGGCGGTCGGCTGCGAGCCGGCAGTGCTGCTGCCGTTGTTGCTCCAGTAAGTGGTGGAGCCGGCAGCATTGACCAAAGCGAACTTGAACTGCCCGGTGCCGTCGAAGTTCACGCCATTGACCGCCACGCGGCCCTGCTGGGGAATGAGGTTCGGCACCTGCGCGGTGAGTGGCACAGCGAACAGGAAGAAGAAGAGAGTGGTGATGCGGTATGTCATGGGATTACCTGAGATTGGTTTTGGCAGTGGCGGCTTTACCTCCCCGGCGCTCCAGCGCCTGCAGCCGGGCTTCCAGAGCAATATTCTGCCGGTTCAAGGCTTCGCGCAGCTCCGCGGTTTCCTCACGCAACTTCGCGATCTCCGCGTCCTTCTCGCTGCGGAGCGCGGCCAGCTCCTTGTCTTTGTCCGCCAGCTTTTCGTGGAGTCCCTGAATGGCCGCGAGAGCCACGCCGTCGGCATCCACCATGCTGATGTGTTTGTCGTCCGCACCTGCGCCGAACGCGGCGTGGAAATCCTGCGCCATCGGGCCGATGTGCGGCGTGCCGGCATCGTCTTTGTAATTCCACCGGCTCACCGGCAGCGCGGCCACTTTCTCCAGGATCTCCCGCGCGTTCACTGGCTCGATTTTTTCTTTCCGGTTCCGGTCACTGCTGCTCACGAAGGTGCCGCGCACTCTCAATCCGGAAGTATTCAGGCGCATCAGTTCCTCACCTCCGCCTCCATCAAACTGCCCGTCGGCATGGGTGCCGCCGCGATACCAGGCAAAGGCTCCCGCTGCCGCACCGTTCGTGCGGAAGTAGGTCGTCAACGACTGCACACCGATGCCGTGCTCGCCATTCCAAAGTTCCAGCATCTGCCGCAGCGGGCCGGTGCTGAAATTGAGGTTCCGCTGCAGCCATGCATCGCCGTCCTGCTCCAGCGAAAGCACATTCGCGGAGCCGTTGAAGAAGTTCATCACTGGTGCCGCGCCAGGCCCGAGCGCGATGTCCCACACCGGGCCTCCGCCTGATTGCATCCGCAGGCGCGACCATTCGTTGGCCGCAGTTTGTGACAGGAAGAGTTGGGGCTGCGTGAAGTTGCCACCCGTCGTGATGGTCTGGCCGCCCTGGAAAGTGTTCGCAGTGTTACGCAATGCGGCCTCAGCGGGAAGCCGGGCCACATTGAGCGTGCCGGTGAGGCTGGCGGCGGGCACGCTGGTCAGCGCAGCGGCGGGCACGCTGCCAGTGAGGCTGGTAGCGGGGACGCTGGTTAGGTTTGCCGCGGCGATATTGCCGGTGAGTTGGCCGGCGCTCAGATTGGTCAGTCCCGAGCCGTTCCCGGTGATGATACCATTGACGTGCAGCGCAGAAATCGGGTCGGCGGTGGCGATGCCAACGCGACCGATGCTCTTGATTGTCATGAGTTCGTTACCCGCCGCTGTGTCGAGGAATGAGAAGCGAGCTCCTGTTCCTCCAAGGTGGAGCCGGAACTGGCCGTTACCGACACCCAAACCGTACGCCGCGTTAACGCCTGAATCGTAAATCGCCAGTAGTGTGTTCGCCTCGCGGGCACCAAACGAGAGAGGGAAATTAGGTGCCGACGTGCCGATGCCCAGCGCTTTGGTAATAGTGGTGCCGTTCACCTCCAGAGCCCCGCCTGGGGAGTTCGTGCCGATGCCAACGCTTCCTGACGCACGGTAAACGTTGCCGTCTTTCGGTGTCCACTGACCGGCGGGTGTATTCAGCCCCCATCCTCCACTGCCAAAGGTGAAGGACGCGGATTCCGCACCGGTCGAATTAAATGTGGCCCCTGAGGTATAGAGTCGTCCGCCCCTGACAGCGGCGACCAATTTGTTGCCGTCGGCAGAAGCGGCCACATCCCCCCACAATCTTTCCTCCTCGCGGGGAGACCAGGATACGCCTGCATCTACAGAGAGATAAAGCCGGCCGCTGAAGTTAGCGGCGATCAGCTTCATGCCATCCGCTGAAGAAGCCACGGACCACCAATCCCTGACCTGTTCCCGCGGTATCCAGGTGACGCCGGAGTCGGTCGAGGTGTGCAATTTTTCGCCGCTATTGCAGGCGATGAGCCGGGTTCCATCCGCGGAGGAGGCGACATCCAACCATGCGAGGCTCTCCCCCCGGGGAGTCCAGGTAACACCGGAATCTGTTGAGGTATAAAGCCTGGTCTGCCCCGCCATCTCCGCGGCAATGAGCTTGGTTCCGTCCGCGGATGATGCCACAGCCCGCCATTGCCTGACTAGTTCCCGCGGAATCCATGTTGTTCCGTAGTCGGCCGAAATATAAAGCCCGCCATTGCTGGACCCGGCAATGATCCTGCTGCCGTCCGCGGATATGGCGATGTCCGTCCAAATTCGGTTCTGCTCACGCGGGCTCCAGGTTGCTCCGAAATCCCCGGAAACATAGATTTGCCCTGCACGTTCAGCCGCTACCAGCCGGCTCCCATCGGCTGACGACGCCACCGCCTCCCAGTTGGCCTGAGAGGCGCGGGCCACCCATGTCTGACCCGAATCAGCCGAAGTGTATAACCTTCCGCCACCTCCACTGTTAGGAAACTCGGCGGCGATCAGCTTGGTTCCATCCGCTGACGACGCCACCGACCTCCAGTCTCTGAACTGCTCCCGCGCGGTCCAGCCATCAGGGTTAAAGACCGCCGTGTCGCTTCCGGCGCTGCCGATGTTCACCACATCTCCAATGGAGGCAGTCGTTGGCAAATTGAAGATCGTGTTCCCGCTGCCCGTGGCGATATAGTTTGTGTTGGGGATTGCATTCTGTGTGGTGCCGGTCACGAGCACCGCCGGAGGCGTTGCTCCCGGCGCGAGCTTTGCGGAAGTGACCGCCCCATCCGGCAAGTAGCCATTCGGCGCGAGGCGCTGGTCAGGCGTAAGCTGCTGAAAGCCGAGTGTGCCATCGTTGAACCACACGCGGAGGCGGAGGTCGGCATTGGCATAAACGGACGCGGGCACGGCGGTCATGTTCGCCAGCGAGGTATCGCCGAGCAGCGCGGAATAGAGGCCTTTCGTCACCGGGAGCGACACGGCGGCGGTCGGCGG
>JANNVM010000085.1:0-1685 GCA_031414455.1 Verrucomicrobiota bacterium | reverse complement strand
AAATAATTCAAAATCCCTGAGCCATTCGCCGCGGAACAAGAGTTTCTCAGAGTAAGACCATGAATCACTCCGATCATCCCACCGAAGAATCCCTCTACCAGCAGGCCATGGAACTGACCTCGCCCGCGGAGCGCGAGGCCTTTCTCCTCAGCGCCTGCGGCGAAGATGCATCGCTGCTGGCGAAAGTCCGCGAACTGCTCGCCTGTGACGCCGAAGCCGCCGATCAGCAGTTTCTCCCCACGGTGATCACGGACAGCGCACGGCACGTTGCCTCCCCGCAAAGCGAGCAGCCTGGCGCGACCGTCGGGCCTTACAAGCTGCGCGAGCAGATCGGTGAGGGCGGGTTCGGCACGGTGTGGGTCGCGGATCAGGAGCAACCGGTGCGGCGGCGCGTGGCGCTCAAAATTATCAAGCTGGGCATGGACACGAAGGAGGTCATCGCCCGTTTCGGTCAGGAGCGTCAGGCGCTGGCGATGATGGACCACCCGAACATCGCGAAGGTCCTCGACGCCGGCACAACAGAATCCGGCCGGCCCTACTTTGTCATGGAACTGGTGCGCGGGGTGAAGATCACGGAGTTCTGCGACGAACAGCAGTTGCCGATGACGGAGCGCATCAACCTGTTCATCACCGTCTGCCAGGCGGTGCAGCACGCACATCAGAAAGGGATCATCCACCGCGACCTCAAGCCCTCGAACATCCTTGTCAGCCTCAATGACGGACGGGCGGTACCGAAGGTCATTGATTTCGGGATCGCGAAGGCCACCCAGGGGCGGCTCACCGACGGCACGATCTACACGCAGTTCGAGCAGATGATCGGCACCCCGCTCTACATGAGCCCGGAGCAGGCGCAGATGACCTCCCTGGACATAGATACCCGCAGCGACATCTACGCGCTGGGCGTGCTCCTCTACGAACTGCTCACCGGCCGCACCCCGATCGATACCGCCACGATGGCCAAGGCCGGCATGGATGAAATCCGCCGGATCATCCGCGAAGTGGACCCGCCCCGGCCCTCGGCCCGCGTGAAAACGCTCACCGGCGCGGAACTCACCACCATGGCCAAACGCCGCCACACCGAGCCCGGAAAACTCACAGGCACGCTGAGCGGCGACATTGACTGGATCGTGATGAAGTGCCTGGAAAAGGACCGCGCCCGCCGCTACGACACTGCCAACGGCCTTGCGATGGACCTCCAGCGGCACCTTGCCAACGAAGTGGTCACCGCCCGCCCGCCGACCACGGCCTACCTGCTCGGCAAACTGATCCGGCGCCACCGGCTGGCCTTTGCCGCCGGCACCGCCATCGCCGCTTCGCTGGTCATCGGCATCGCCGCCACCACCTGGCAGGCGGTGCGCGCCGAGCGCGAGGCCACGCGCGCCGTCTTGGCACTCGATGAACTGCGCGCGACCGCCCCGGCCTTTGTCGAACAGGCCCGCGCGCTCGTGGCCAAGGAGCGTTTCGATGAAGCGCTCGAAAAGGTCGCCTACGCCGCGAAGCTCCGGCCCGACGCGCCCGAGTACCTCATTGCGAAGGGCGACGTGCTCCAGTGCCAGCTCCGCCTCGCAGAGGCCGCCGCCGCCTACCGCTCCGCGCTCGTCCTCCGCCCCGGCGACGCCCGCGCCAAAGCCAGCGCCGCGCTCTGCGACGAACTGCTCGCCGCGCCACCCGGCAAGGACGGCAAG
>JANNVM010000084.1:0-9836 GCA_031414455.1 Verrucomicrobiota bacterium | reverse complement strand
CGCCGGCGGCCTTGAGATGCGCGAGGGCTTTGGCGGCGGCGCCCGCGTTGTCATTGCCGACGCTGGCGAAGATGTCATCGAGCCCCGCGCCGGCGGCGGGCGCGAACTTGTCTATCTCCACGCCGTTGCCAGGATCGCCGCGGAAGAGCGGAATGAAGGACGCATTCTGCAGCAGCAGCCAGCGGCGGGTCTCGTCGCTGCTGCTCGTCTTGAAGGCGTAGTGCAGCGCGTTCGTCGTCGTCACGGCGTGGAGCGAGCGGATTCCCGGCGCGCGCATGAGCAGTTCGTTGGCTCCCGCGAACATCGCATCCCACACCGACTGCGGCGCGATGCCTTTGTTGAGCAACTCCACGACTTTGTCCGCCGCAGTGCCGGGGCTGGCCTGACGCAATGCGGCGAGCATGTCGGTCACAGCAGCATCGTCGGTTTTGCCGTCGAGCCATTCGCCGCGAATCTTCGCCGCCAGCTCCTTGTTGCGGCGGCCCGGGCGGTCTTCCGCGCCGTCGCGTTTCGATGGATTGTCGCCCTCGTGTTCCATCAGCGCATAGGTGAGCGAACGAAGGACTGGCTCCGCATGTTGCCATCCGATCGTATTGAGCGTGCGATAACTGTTGGCCACATAGATGGCCTTGTGTCCGATGTGCCGGAAGTCGCGTGCGCCGAATCGCGCAAACAGTTCGAACAAATCATTCGCGCCCGTGCAGCGGCTGAGTCCGGCGATCGCGGCGTCCGCGGCGGCAGGATCCCATGCTTCCATCGCTTCGATGAAGGCCGCACGCGCTTTGTGAGGCGGCGGCACTTTCGATTCTTCCACAGGCGGCAGGTGCCAGTTGCCTTCCTGCACGTTGCGTGCCTGCGAGGCTTTGTATTGATCCATCGCCCAGAAGAGCGGCAGCCAGCGGTCGTCATCGCGCGCCGCCTGGGCTGCGAGGTGAGCAGAGTTGATGACGAGCACCGCGTGGAATTTGAAACCCACCGGACGAGGCTGCACATCGCGCACCCCGGCGAGAAACACCGCGGTGAGCAGTTGGTTGTAGGTGACGCCTTTCTTGATCGCCGCCGCCACTTCCTCCAGCAACCGTTCCCGCGGCGTCTCCGCGAGCAGTTTCACCAGCGGTTCCATCTCCGGGAGGAAGCGCACCATGCCAGGGTTCACAGCCGCCTCCTGCGCCGACACTCGCGGCAGTCCCGCGATGAAATCAAGATTCCCCAGGCCCGCGAGGGCACCGGCAGTGGTGGCAAGGAAACGGCGGCGCGGCAGAGTGCTCATGGCGCGAGTGTCCGGACTTCGCCGGGCAAGTCAATTACGCGGGTAGGGTAACGATAGAGGTAGGGATGGCGCATTGGTTTGCGCCACCCCTCCCTCTATCATTTCACGCCAATACCTTGCGGACGATGGCTTCCACATCGAAGACACAACCGCCCCAGGTGCCGCCGCTGACGGCCTGGAGGGCGGCCCAGAGCTTGGTGTCGGCGGGCAGCAGTGGATGAGGCTTCAGGTCGGGATGCGGGGTCCGGGCGGCGAGAAAGGCGACGGCTTCGTCCGGCGGCAGCGGTTGGCCGGCGGGGCCGGTGAAATTCACGGAGCCGGTGAGGTTCACGCGATCAATCTCGATGCGCACGGTGTCGCCGTCGCGCAGGCGGCCGATGGGGCCGCCGGCGAGGGCTTCGGGACCGGCGTGACC
Source organism: Verrucomicrobiota bacterium (assembly GCA_031414455.1). Classification (GTDB taxonomy): domain Bacteria; phylum Verrucomicrobiota; class Verrucomicrobiia; order Verrucomicrobiales; family V1-33; genus V1-33. The sequence goes on along the minus strand of JANNVM010000084.1, from coordinate 8,151 downwards.
GATGCAGGCTCCGGTGCTGACGCCGGAGAAGCGGGCGTCGGTGATGAGAGCCACGTGTTTGCCGAAGGGCAGGAATTTCAGCGCGCTGGTGAGTTGATAGGTCTCCTCCATGCCCGTACCCATCGGGCCGCAGCCGGCCAGGATGATGACATCGCCCGCGCCGATGCCGCCGCGTTTGATGGCCTGCATCGCGGCGGCTTCGCTGGTGAAAAATTTCACCGGGCCTTCGTGGCGGTAAATGCCGTCGGCTCCGACGACGGACGGGTCTATGCTGGTACTCTTAATGACTGCGCCGTCCGGCGCGATGTTGCCGCTGGGAAAGGTGACCGTGCTGGTGAGACCGCGGGCTTTGGCTTTGTCAGGTGGGAGGATGACATCGTCCGGAGAGACGCCGTCGAGTTGCATAAGCAGGTCACGGAAGCGCGCGCGGCGTTCGGATTTTTCCCATGCCTCCAATACCTCGCCCAGGGGGACGGATGAGACCGAGAGGACGGACAGGTCCAGCAGACCGAGGTCACGCAGGTGGAGCATGACTTCCGGTACGCCGCCGGCCATGAAGACGCGGACGGTGGGGTGGTGCACTGGGCCGTTGGGCAACACACTTACCAGTCGTGGCGTGCGGCGGTTCACCGCCGTCCAGTCGTCCACGGTGGGGCGTCGCAGTCCGGCGGCGTGGGCGATGGCGGGGATGTGCAGCAGGAGATTTGTCGATCCGCCGAAGGCCGCGTGAACCGTCATGGCATTGGTAATGGCGGCATCGGTCAGGATGTCGCGCGTGCGCACACCGGCGCGCGCCATGTCCGTGACGCAGTGTGCCGCCTGGCGGGCGATGTCGAGCCACACTTCCTGACCGCTTGGAGCCAGCGCGGCATGTGGCGGAGTGAGTCCCAATGCCTCTGCCACCACCTGCGCTGTCGCCGCAGTCCCGAGAAACTGACATCCCCCGCCCGGTGAAGCGCACGCCCGGCAACCCATGTCCGCAGCTTCCTCAAGGCTGATGATACCGTGCGCATAACGCGCCCCCATCGTCTGCACCGAGCCGGCGTCCTCCCCGGCGGCGGGCGGCAGCATCACGCCGCCGGGCACGATGACGCAGGGCAGATCATGCATCGCCGCGAGCGCCATCATCATTGCCGGCAGTCCCTTGTCGCACGTCGCCACGCCGATGACGCCTTTCCTGACCGGCAGGCTGCGAATGAGCCGGCGGAAAACCTGGGCCGCGTCGTTACGATAGGGCAGCGAATCGAACATGCCCGTCGTCCCCTGGGTGCGACCGTCACAGGGATCGCTAACATATCCTGCAAACGGCATTGCGCCGAGCCGCCGCAGTTCCTCCGCCGCCGCGCGCACCTGGAGCGCGATCTCCCAGTGCCCGGTGTGATACCCCAGCGCGATCGGCTCGCCATTCTCCCCGCGCAGTCCGCCCTGAGTGCTCAGTATCAAATACGGTGGCCGTCCCATCTCGTCCGCGCGCCAGCCCATGCCCGCATTCTGACTCCAGCCGAACAAGTCGCCGCTGGGCCGTTCGCGCAGCATTTCGTCTGTGAGTGGAAGCGCACCGGTCGGGCCGGGGGCTTTGGTTTGCACGGCGAGCAGCGCGTCGTCGCAGGGAAAGAGAGGCGTGGACATGGGGGAGGGTCGCCGATAGTGCCGCGTGTGGCAACGACAGCAATCCGGGACGAAACCTGTTGCCGGCCCCCTGGTTTCGCAGTCAGACCTTATGCCTGCCGGCGCGGCTCCCGGCGTACTCTGTTTTTCTGCCCCATGAAATCACTCTTTCTCATCACGTTGCTTCTCGCGGGGCTTTTTGCCGCCAGGAGTGATGGTCAGGTTTCCAGCCCGGTGCCGGAGGATGGAAAGATTGTGAATGAACTGCCATCCGCTTTTTCCTGGAGCCCCGTGGCTGGTGTGTTGCGCTACGAAGTGTTTTTTGGCGAAGCAAGAAGTGCGGTGGATGCCGCGACGCCTGACTCGCCGCAGTTTGCCGGCTCATTTACCGCCGCCACATTCGCGCCGCCGGGGCCGGGGAAAGTTTCGACCTGCTACTTCTGGCGCGTGGATGCCGTGACGACGGCGGCAAATCTGAAAGGACCGGTGTGGCGAGTGCTCACGAGAGCGCCGCAGACAGCGGTCATTGGCGCGTCAGGCGCGCAACTCCCGGGAGGTGCCGTCACCGTGATGGATGGCGACAATGCCGTCTGGGCGAACGGATTTTCCTCCGGCTTCGACGGACCCGGACTGACTTTTGCACGCCGCCGCCCGGGCCAGGAGGTCTGGAGTGTCGTGCAAAAATTCACCGTGCCAGGGGCACCCGATTCGAAAATCGAATCGGCCGCCCTGAGCGGGGACCGTGCGGTCGCAGGCAGTCAATTGAGGATGTCCGTCTACTTTTTCGTGCGCAATCCATTTTCAGGAGCCTGGGAGTTGGAGCGCACCATCGCCGCTCCGACCGCGGCGGAGGGATTCGGTTATTCCGTTGCGGCGGTGCCGGGCGTGATGGCCAGCGGCCTGCCGTTTGCCGCAGCGGGAAGTCTGAGCAACGCCGGCGCGGTGGACATTTACGATCCGGCCACCGGCGTGAAAATCGTGAGGCTCCAGGCGGCGAATCCGGCGCGCGATGCTTATTTTGGCCGAAATATTGTTTTGTCAGGTGAATGGCTGGCAGTGGACGGAGGCGGATACATTCACCTGTTTCGCAGGTCGGTGGCGGGAACCTGGACGCAAGTGACGCGGCTGCCGGTGTCATACGGAAATTCCGCGACCATGACGATGAACGGAAACTTTCTCGCCTATTCAAGCCAGCCGCTCCGGATCGTGGACCTCTATCGCTTCGATACGGCGTGGGTGAAAGTCCAAAGCTTCACAGAGCCAAACCCGCGCACGCAGTTCGGAACTTACTTGTCGCTCTGGCAAGGGACGCTGGCCATCAGCGAGGATTATTTCAGCGACGCCGACACCGGCACGCTGTTTAAGGAGGGACGGATTCATCTCCACCGCCGCACGGCTACGGAAACCGCATGGCATCCGCTGGCACCGGTGCGGACGGCAACCGGCAATGGCTCCCGCTCGCTCGGGGCCATCTCCGGACGGTGGCTCCTCACCGCCAGCGGCAGCAGCGGTCTGCCGCAGTCGTTTCTCATCAATCCCGATGCCGGCACCGCGCCCGTTTTTACAACGCTCCCGGCGCGTTTCGCGGAAGCCGGAACGCCGTGGAGCTATGACGCCATAGTGGTGCCAGGGGAGCATCAGGGAAATGATGTGCGATCCCCAAGGGTGACTTTCGCCGGCCCCGCATGGCTCTCGCAGAGCAATGCCGGAAATCAGGTCATCCGATTTTCCGGCACGCCTGCCGCGCCGAATACGGGGCCGGTGCAAATCGAACTCACGGCGACAGGCGAAGACGGGCAATCGGCGCAGCAAATCTTCACGCTGAAAGTGGTGCCCGCGGGCCGGTTGCCGAAAGTGCTTTCGCTCAGCGACCCGCAGTCGCTCACCGACGGCCAGCCGGCGACGCTGACGGTGGAAGCCGGGGGCGGCGGACCGTTCACCTATCAATGGATGCTCGACGGCGTGGTCATTCCCCAGGCTACCGCAGCGACATTGACCATCCCGAGCGTGCAGGGTTCCGATACCGGCAGCTATACGGTGCGGGTGTCGAATTCCGATGCCTGGACGGATTCGGCAGCCGTCATGCTGACGGTGCGGGAGAAATTGGACCGCTTTGGCGGCGACTTCCCCACGCTCGGTCGTGATGCGGCGCGCAGCGGATACTATCCGGCCACGCTTGGGCCGCATGTGTGGCAGGCGAAGTGGGTCACGCAGTTGATGACCGACAGCTCCCAGTTCGGCCCGTTCAACTCCCAGCCAGCCATCGGCGGCGGGCGTGTCTTTGCCGTGGAAACCCATCCGTCCGGCCTGGGCGCACTGGTCGCGCTGGACCTCAGAACAGGCGTCAAAGTCTGGAGCTACCCTTTTGCTGTAGACTTGGGATTCTTCACTTTGTCGCCGCCGGCATACTTTCAGGGCCGCGTCTATCTCCAACGCAGCTATGGTCTGGATGATACGAATCTCTGGTGTTTCGATGCTGCTACCGGAACACTCGTCTGGAAAGCGCCCTTCGTCAGCCAGACTGTATACTTCGGATCACCGGTGGTGACAAAGGACGGCATCTGGATGCAGGGCGGTGACACCGGCGGACTCTATCATTTCGGACTCGATGGCAGCCAACTCAGTTTCAACAATACGCTGGGTCAGGTGGATCGCTGGTCGCCTGCGCTGGCGGATGGTCGGGTCTTCACGGGCACGAGAGGATTCCTGCGCGCCTTCGATGCCGATGGCCAGGAAGTCATGAAAATCGCCAGCGATTTCACCGGGAACAACTACAGCACGAATGTCTCGGTGGCGGATGGCATCGCCATCATGGGCGGCGCTTCCGGACTAATGGCGGTGAATGCTGTCTCGCGCGCGAAACTATGGTCGTTGCCGGTTTACTCCGATACTCACGCCCCTCCTGCCCGCCGCGACGGCATCGCCTATGTGATGAACGAGAAAAACGTGCGCGCTTACCATGCTGCCACCGGTGTGCCTGGCCTGCTCTTCGATCCTTTGCTCGCGCCGTTCAGCAGTGAGTCGCTGCTGAACGCGCCCATCGTGACGGACGATGTGCTCATTACGGCGTCGGAGAACCACACCTGCATTTTCCGCCTGAGCGATGCCCAATTACTCGCCACGCTGCCGAAAGGCGGCTATGTCTCCTATGCCGACGGCTGGCTCGTTCTCGCCTGGAATGGCATTGTCTCCGCCTACTACGCCAATGGACCACCGGAGTTCGATGAGACGATGCCCGCTGACTACTCAGTGGATGAGAATACACCGCTGGAGATACCCGTTAGCGCCACGGACCTCGACGGCGACACCGCCACGCTCACCGCATCCCCGCTGCCGCGCTGGCTTGAGTTGGGCGGCGGCAGACTCCGCGGTACGCCCGGCGACTTCGATACCGGCGATTTCACGGTCGTCCTCAATGCCAGCGACGGCGTGGTGCCGCAGCCGGCCGCGAAGACGCTGCGCATCCATGTCAATCCCGTGCCCGATCCTCCAGCCGTGCTTCCCCTTGTGCCCGTCAGCGCCGGTGCGGCGGGGCTGCCCGTCAGCATCAACATTGCAGCCGGCTTCAGCGATCCTGACAGCGGCGAAGTGCTCACCTACTCCATCGTTGGCAATACCTGTCCGCTGCTCTTCAGCAGCATCTCGGTACATCCGCAGACCGGCGTGCTGGACGTGGCATTCGCACCCTACATTTCCGGCAGCGCCGACGTTACCATTCGCGCCACCGGGACCGATGGCTTGTTCGCTGACAACACGATACTGCTCACCCTGCCTGCTCTGCCGCCGCCCTCGCTGACGCTGGCGCAGAATACGCAGATCAATCGCCAGACCGGCCTGCGGGAATGGACCGTCACCGTCACCAACAACGCCGCGCGCGCCATTGGTGGATTCGAACTCGATTTCGCGGCTTTGCCCGCCGGGGCCGTGCTCTATAATGCCGGCGGCCAACGCGATGACGGCAGCCCATTCATCCACTACGGCCAGCCCATCGCGCCGGGCGCGTCAGTCACACTGATTCTGGAATTTCACCACCCCGCGCGGTCCGCCGCCGGCCTGCCAACGGCTGTCACCGGGCAAACGATCCTGCCCGATACCCCCGCGCTGCCGGGCGACAGCAGCAACACCCTTCGCATAGACCGCATTCTCCCGCTGGCTGGAGGAATGCTGCTGGAATTCCCCAGCCAGCCGAACCGGCTCTACGAGGTTGAATACTCTCCTGACGCCGTGGCGTGGCAATCCTCTCCCGTCCCTCTTCGCGCCGCCGGCACGCGCACGCAATGGATTGACCGCGGCCCTCCGCGCACTAACAGCCCGCCAAATCAGGCAGGCCAAAGGTTTTACCGGGTGCGCGAATTACTTCCGTGAGTGCTGAGGAGAAGCCGCAGGGACAGCCCGGGGATAATGCCACTGGAATCAGGGCCCTCACGGCAGGGCCGCTCCGCCCCGCCAGGTGGATCCGCACTTGAGTGATGCCCCATTGGATTCATCTTGAGACCCGAAATCAGCCTCGCCAATCCCATGATCAAACCGACCCTGCTCCTGCCGGCCCTCGCGGTATTCACAGCCGCTCCAGGTTTTGCCGCCACTCTCGTTGTATCCGCGATTCAGGGCGCGACGCTCTTTGAAGATCCGGCCGCCAGCAAGGCCGCCGGAGGATCAGATGAACTTTACGTGGGCCGCGTTGGCACGAATACGTCGGACGTCCAGTCATGGTTGAACAACGCCGGCACCAACTTCGGCTGGCTCCTGCACGGCAACGAAGCGACGAGTCAGTCAGTAAAAGTGTTCGCCTCCAGCGAAGCCGCCGCCGGACAGCCGTCACTGATAATCAATTACACGGCAGTCCCGGAGCCCTCTTCCACGATGCTGGCAGCGGGGGCACTTTTTTCCGCAGGCAGAAGACGCAAAACAGCACGAAGGACACCCCCATCATGACCGACAACTTCTCATCACTCCCGCCTGCGATGCAGCGCCGCGGCTTTCTAAAGGCTCTCTCTGCCTCCAGCCTCGCGGCCCTTATGTCGCGGGAGCCGGTGCTGGCCGAGGAGAAAATCGTGCATCCCGCGGCGAAGGCGGACTGCTGTATCGTGCTATGGATGGCGGGCGGCATGGCGGCACCGGAGACGTTCGATCCGAAGCGTTATCTGCCATTCGAGATCGGGCTGAATGTAGAAAAAATTCTGAGCACGTTCCCGGCGATTGATACGGTGGTGGACGGGCTGAAGATCAGCGCCGGCCTGGAGCGCGTGGCAAAAGTGATGGACCGGGCGACGCTGATCCGCTCGGCGATCCAGCCGGACCTCGGGAGCATTCTCCATTCGAGACATCAATATCACTGGCACACGGGCTACGTGCCGCCGCAAACGGTGGCCGCGCCACACATCGGTGCGTGGATGGCAAAGGTGCTCGGTCCGCGGAATCCGGTGATCCCGCCATTCATCAACATCGGGCAGAAACTGGAAGGACACGGCGAGAGCGAGGAACTCAAGGCTTTCACGACGGGCGGATTCTTCGGCAGCGAGTTCGGACCGATGAATCTCCCCTTCCCCTCCGACGCCGCCCGGGCCGTAAAGCCGCCGGAGGGCATGGACGCCGGGCGCTTTGCCAACCGCTACAAACTGTACAAACAGCTCGTGGACAAGAATCCGAAGCGCGAGTTCATGAGCGACCATCAGCAGCAGAGCATGATTCGCTCGTTCGACAATGCGCACCGGCTGCTGGAATCCAAGGACCGCGTGGCGTTCGATATTTCCCTTGAGCCACCCGACGTGCAGAAGGAATACGACACTGGAAACTTTGGTCGGGGCTGTCTCCTGGCACGGCGACTGGCGGAAGCCGGCGCGCGTTACATCGAAGTGACCACGGAGTACATCCCCTTCGTCCACTGGGACACCCATGAGAAAGGCCACGAAACCGTGGAGCGGCTGAAGAAGGAAATAGACGCCCCCATCGCGCGGCTCATCCGCGATCTGGAGGAAAGGAAAATGCTGGACCGCACCCTTGTGATCATCGCCAGTGAATTCAGCCGCGATATGATGATCGAAGGCGTGCCTGGGTCCAACGCCCCTGACCAGTCACTGGCCAAGACAGACGTGCTCAAGGAGCCGAAGCATTACGGGCTGCACCGTCACTTCACCGGCGGCACGAACGTGGTGATGTTTGGTGGTGGCACGAAGCGCGGCCACGTGCATGGCGCGACGGCGGACGAACGGCCGCTCGTTGCCATCAAAGATCCCATGACCATCACCGACCTCCACGCCAGCATCTTCACCGCGATGGGGATCAGTCCGAAGACGGCGTTCGATATCGAAAAACGCCCGTTCTATGCGACAGAGGACGGCAAAGGAAAATCCGTGAACGATCTTTTTGCCTGACAAACTCCGCGGTGCCGCCCGTCACTCATTCTCAAAGAATCTCGCAACTCCTTCCTCTTCATGAATAACGGTCGCGTTCCCCTGTTCCGGTCCCTCACGAAAGCCCTGCGTCAGGCCCATGCGCTGTCACGCCGGCAGTTTCTTCAAATCGGCGCTGCTGCCGGGGCGG
>JANNVM010000083.1:0-2494 GCA_031414455.1 Verrucomicrobiota bacterium | reverse complement strand
GGCGGGGTTTTATCTCTACTTCGGGTATAAGCGCATTCAGGTGCGGGGGAATTCGGAGTTTGGCTATCTGAAGAATTTGCCCGAGGCGGCGCAGCGGAAGGCGGTTGTGGCGATGTGCCGCTGTGACATTCCCTGCCTCGTGACCTGCCGCGGAAGGCATCTGGCGCCGCAGATGGTGGAGATCGCGAACGAGGCGGGCGTGAATGTTTACCGCACGACGATGAACACGATGAAGTTCATCAACGCCTGCACGCTGTGGCTCGACTGGGAATTTGCGCCGCTGACGAGCGAGCACGGCTGCATGGTGGACGTGAAGGGAATCGGCGTGCTCATCAAAGGCGACAGTGGGATTGGGAAAAGCGAGGCCGTGCTTGGACTGCTGGAGCGCGGGGCGAGTCTGGTGGCGGATGACAAAGTGAAATTCCGCGCGCCCGACGGACGGGAACTCACCGGCACGGCGGAGGAACTGGGGCGTTACCACCTCGAAGTGCGCGGGCTTGGCATCGTGAACGTGCCGCTGCTCTTCGGCGTCGGGTCCATGCGGGTGGAGAAGCGGCTCGACCTGGTGGTGAATCTCACGTCCCTCGACAAATACATGGAAGTGGACCGGCTGGGGACCGATCAGCGGTTTTACCGGCTGCTCGGCGTGGACGTGCCCTACGTGGTGATTCCCGTGGCCCCGGGTCGCGATGTGGCGCGCATGGTGGAGGTGGCGGCTCTGGAACAGAAGCTGCGCAGCTTCGGTCACCACAGCGCGGTGGAATTCAACAAGAAGCTGTTGCAACTGATGGAGGAGAAACGCATCAGTTGAACCGCTTTTAACCTAACATGGTCACTAGGGAACTCACTATCATCAACAAGCTCGGCCTGCACGCGCGGCCCGCGGCCATGTTTGTGAAAGTAAGTTCCGCCTGCGAAGCGGAGATCTGGGTGGAGAAGGACGAGGAGCAGGTGAACGGGAAAAGCATCATGGGCCTGATGATGCTGGCCGCAGGCTGCGGAGCAAAGATCACCGTCACCGCAGAGGGGAAGGACGAAGACGCCGTGATGGCGAAACTCGAAGCGCTGGTGAACGGCGGTTTTACAGAAGGCGGGAAATAGGGCGGCCCGTGGCGCGGGCATGGCACAGCCTGCCCGTGTTTTCCTAGAATCCATCATGCCGGGCGACAAACACGGCGAGCCTAAGGGCATCGCCGCGCTACGGCTCTCCTACTGGAACGACATCCGGCGGACGCCCTGACGAATACCCTCCACTTCATACGACGCCGGCATCACGAACCGCTGCTGGCGGGGAATAGTGAGGCGAACGGAGGAGTTGTCGGCGGCATTGCGCCACTCGTGATGGTCCGTGGAGTTCAGGAGATACTGCTGGGCGGGTTCGTAGAGATCGTTGAGCGCGTCGCCGGCATTGATCAGGGCACGGTATTCGCTGCGCATGGGCATCGGCTCCCAGCGAATGGCGGGCGAGGCTTCATCGCCGGCACCAGCGATGGATTTCCCGGGGAGGGCGGGGCGGCGGCCATTTTGGACGCTCATCACAGCAACGGCGGCCGCAGCGGCGGCGGCGGGAGTCACCATGCGGCGCCACGGGAAGGAATGAACCTTGTTGGCCGGGACGGTCCGGGGCACCGGCTCCATGCGGGCCTTGAGAGACTGCACCAATTCCCGCGACGGAGCCACGGGAGTGAGGGACTGCAGCTCGCGCTCCAGTTGGAGCAGCGAAGCGTCGAGGGAATCTGGGAATTCGGAGTTCATGACGCGAGTTTGGCTGGGGTGAGAGTTCTGCGGAGGCGCTCAAGTGCGTAGCGATAACGGCTGGCGGCGGTATTCATCGGAATGTCGAGGGTTTCGGCGATCTGCTCGAAGGTGAGATCGCCCCATATTTTCAGAATGATGACCTCTTTGTAGTAGTCCGGCAGCGACTGAATGGCCGCTTCGATCTGCTGCGAGCGCTCGTCCTGCTCAATGGAATCCTTGAACCACACGGCGTCCGTGGTGCCTTCGAGTTCCATGGCGCGGGACTCGCGGTTGGCGCGGCGGATGTTTTTGCGGGCCTGGTCGATGGCCGAGCGGCGGATTTGGGTGAAGGCGGCGGCAAGGCACGGCTCGTTGGTGCCTTCTGCGGTGGTGTCGATCATACCGCTCTTCCACAACCGAAGCATAGCCTCCTGGAGCACATCCTCTGCATCTTCAGAAGTCCGGGTTTGCTGCCGGGCGAAGAGCAGGAGCCGGGAACCGTGGGTGCGAAACCACTGGTGCCATGCGGCGGGGGGTGAAGTATTGGCGTTATTCATCGGGGGGCGGTAGTCGGGAGGAACTGATTGCCTCAGGTTGAGCGCCGCGCCAATGGGGATTTGTTTTGGGAAATTGCGCCCCGCACCCTCCATCCCGGCATGCAGTTCCCCATCGCCCCGGCTTGCGGCGGAAAATCCCCGCGCTACCACTGCCGCCCATATGTCATCGGAATTCTTCGTCGTCCCCCGCGCCCGGCACC
>JANNVM010000082.1:0-2980 GCA_031414455.1 Verrucomicrobiota bacterium | reverse complement strand
CGGACGTTTCCGCCAGAACCTGCTCGGCAAGCGGGTGGACTACTCCGGTCGTTCGGTTATCGTCATCGGCCCTGAGTTGAAACTTCACCAGTGCGGTCTGCCCAAGAAGATGGCGCTCGTCCTGTTTGAGCCGTTCATCATTCGCCGCCTTAAGGAACTCGGTTATGTTCACACGGTCCGCAGCGCGAAGAAGATGATTGAACGCCGCACGCCGGAAGTTTGGGACATTCTCGAAGAGGTCACCAAGGGCCACCCCGTGCTGCTCAACCGCGCGCCGACGCTCCACCGCCTCTCTATCCAGGCGTTCGAGCCGGTGCTCATCGAAGGCGAGGCTATCCGGATTCACCCGCTCGTGTGTACGGCCTACAATGCTGACTTCGACGGAGACCAAATGGCCGTCCACGTCCCGCTTTCCGTGGAAGCGCAGATGGAAGCCCGCCTCCTCATGCTGGCGTCGAACAACATCTTCTCGCCCTCCAGCGGCAAGCCGATCAACACGCCGTCGCAGGACATTACCCTCGGCTCCTACTTCCTCACCCATACACGGGACTTCCCGCAGAAGGGCAGGGACGAGCCCCGCAAGCCGCTCTTCGGCGATCAGTCGGAAGTCGAACTCGCCATCAGCGAAGGCGGCCTCGAACTGCACCAGAAGATCATGTTCAAGAACCCTGACAGGGGCCGCACCACGATCTTCGGCAACGATAAGGACACCGTCATCGAGACCACTCCGGGCCGCGTGCGCTTCAACGAAATCTGGCCGCCCGCCCTCGGCTTCTATAACAAGCAGGCCGGCAAAAAGCAGCTCTCCGATATCATCTGGCGCTGCTGGCAGGTTTCCGGTCATGCCGAGACTGTCGCCGCGCTGGACCGTCTTAAGGAAATGGGCTTCAAAGCCGCGACTCTCTCAGGCTGCTCCATCGGCATCTCCGACATGGTTATTCCTGTGGAGAAGAAAGAGGAACTCGAGAAGGCCTACGTGCGCCTTGATGAAATTGATAAGCAGCACCGCCGCGGTATCATCACCGACCGGGAGCGCTACAACATGATCATTGACCTCTGGACGCAGGCCGGTGACCACATTCAGCAGAACCTCTTCCGCACGCTCGAGTTCAACGAGGGCAAGAAGAACGCCAATCCGCTGTTTATGATGGTGGACTCCGGTGCCCGCGGTAACAAACAGCAGATCAAGCAGCTTGGCGGAATGCGCGGCCTTATGGCCAAGCCATCCGGAGAAATCATCGAACGCCCCATTACGGCGAACTTCCGCGAAGGTCTCTCCGTGCTGGAATACTTCATCTCCACGCACGGTGCGCGCAAGGGTCTGTCCGACACCGCGCTCAAAACCGCTGACTCCGGCTACATGACGCGCAAACTCGTGGACGTGGCCCAGGATGTCATCGTCTTCGAGCAGGACTGCGGCACCACTAATGGCATTCTGGTTCGCTCTATTTATGAGGGCGACGAAGAAGTCGTGGAACTCAAGCAGCGGATCTACGGCCGCGCCTCGTGTGAAACGGTCAAGGATCCGGTGAACAAGGAAATCATCGTCAGAGCCAACGAAGTCATCACCGAAAAGCAGTCCGAAGCGATCACGAGGATCGGTGTGGAGCAACTCAAGATTCGCTCCGTGCTCACCTGCGAAAGCAAGCGCGGGTGCTGCGCCGTTTGTTATGGTCTGCACCTCGGAACCGGCGCACCGGTGAAGATCGGCGAAGCCGTCGGCATCGTCGCCGCGCAGTCCATCGGAGAGCCGGGCACGCAGCTTACCATGCGGACGTTCCACATCGGCGGTGTCGCCGGCGGATCGTTTAAGCAGCCCATCGTGAAGGTGAAGAACAACGGCATCGTCCGCTATAATGAAATCCGCGCCGTCAAAGGCACGGACGGCCACTTCATCGTCCTCACCAAGAACGGCACCGTCGCCATTCACGACGCCGAGGGCCGCGAACTGGAGAGCCACAAGCTCGTCATCGGTTCCATTATCTACAAAGCGGATGGCGAAGGCATCAAGAAGGGCGACACCCTCGTCACCTGGGAACAGCATGCGGTGCCGGTCATCACCGAGCGGGAGGGTCTCATTGACTTCCGCGACATGATTCCTGGCATCACACTCGGCAAGAGCGGCGAGAAAGGCTCGGACCAAATGATCGTGCTGGAGCACAAGGAAGACCTGCACCCGCAGATCGTTGTCGTGCATCCGAAGAGCAAAGAAGTGCTCGCCAGCTACTCCATCCCTGCCGGCGCGTTTATGTCGGTAAAGAAAGGCGACAAAGTGGCGGCCGGCACCACCCTTGCCAAGACTCCCCGCAAGGTCAGCAAAGCCAAGGACATCACCGGTGGTCTCCCGCGCGTGGCCGAACTCTTCGAAGCCCGCAAGCCGAAGGATCACGCCGAGATCGCCAAGATTGACGGTGTCGTCAGCATGGGCGGCATGGTCCGCGGCAAGCGAAAGGTCATCATCACCGATCCCGAAAGCGGCGAAGAGGAGGAGCACCTCGTGCCGCGCGCCAAACACATCATCGTCTTCGAAGGCGACACCATGAAGAAAGGCGACCAGATCACCGAAGGTCCGGTCGTGCCGCACGAAATCCTCGAAATCCTCGGGCCTCACGAACTCCAGGAGCACCTCGTAAACGAAGTGCAGGAGGTCTATCGTCTCCAGGGCGTTGAGATCAATGACAAGCACATTGAGATCATCATTCGTCAGATGCTGCGCAAGGTGAAGATCAGTGATCCCGGTGACACGGAGTTCCTCTGGGGTGACCAGGTGGAGCGCACTACGTTCGAAGATGCCAATATCAAAATCGTGGACCAGGGCGGTAAACCTGCGGAGGCCGAACCCGTCCTCCTCGGCATCACCAAGGCGAGCCTTGAGACCGACTCCTTCATCAGCGCTGCGTCCTTCCAGGACACGACGCGCGTCCTCACGGACGCGGCCACGCTCGGCAAATACGACTGGCTGCGCGGTTTCAAGGAAAAC
>JANNVM010000081.1:0-3994 GCA_031414455.1 Verrucomicrobiota bacterium | reverse complement strand
CCACTGCCGTGAGGCCGCCGAATTTGATCGTCGCGTTTTCCAGTGTCAGCAGCGGCGCGCTCATCTGGCCACCTCCTTCTTTCTCCGCTCGAAAGCGAACAGCCCCTGCGGACGCAGCAGCATGAGCAGGATGATGAGCAGCGCGTAGATGATCATGCGGTATTCTGAGAACTGCCGCAGAGGCTCCGGCATCACCGTGAGGATGATCGCCGCCGCGATGACGCCCCACGTTCGTCCCATGCCGCCGAGGATGACCATAACAACAAAGTCAATCGAACGCACCCAGTCGAATCCGGTGGGGGAGAGGAATTGTTTGTGATGCGCATACAGCCCGCCGGCGATGCCCGCGAAGAACGCGCCGGTGACGTAGGCGGTGACTTTGTAACGCGTCGTATCAATGCCCATGCTTTCCGCGGCGACTTCATCATCATGGACCGCGACGAAGCCGCGTCCGTAAGTGGAATGCACCAGGGTCGTGATCACATAGACCGTCAGCGCGGCGAGCGCGAAGGTCCAGCCCAGCGTGGTGTATTTCGGAATCCCCTTCAGCCCGCTGGCGGCCCCCACGGAATCCATGTTCTGAATCACAACACGAATGATCTCGCCGAAGCCCAGCGTGACGATGGCGAGATAATCTCCTCTGAGCCGCAGCGAGGGAATGCCGACGAGCAGTCCCGCGACCGCTGCCATGAGACCGCCGGCGACGAGGACCAGCGGCAGGCACCATTCCGCGCCGCCGGTTGCGGAAATTAGGAGTGACAATTTCCCCGCCGTGTATCCGCCGACGGCCATGAATCCGGCATGACCGAGGCTGAACTGCCCGGTGTGTCCGTTGATCAAATTCAAACTGACCGCCATGATGATGGCGATGCCGACATCAATGCCGATGCCGAGGTAGTAGCGATTGAACTGTGGCGTGAAGGAAGAGATGACGAACGCGAGAACGATCGCCGCAAGGAGCCATGACTTGAGACCGAAGAAGCGGTTCATACTTTTTCCACGGTGGCCCGGCCCAGCAGTCCGGCTGGTTTGAAGAGCAAAATGAGAATGAGAATGGCGAACGCGATGCCGTCGCGGTAGCTCGACAGTCCGGGAATGCCGCCGGCCACCGTCTCCACCAGGCCGATGAGCAGTCCTCCCAGAACGGCGCCATAGAGATTGCCGATGCCGCCAATGACGGCCGCGATGAACGCGCGCAGTCCGGGCTGCACACCCATCAGCGGCTCGATCGCCGGCGCTCTCATACAATAGAGAATGCCCGCCACCGCGGCCAGCGCCGAACCCACACCAAACGTGAAGGAGATGACGCGGTTTACATTCACTCCCATTAGCGAAGCCGCCTGCTGATTGAACGAAACCGCCCGCATGGCGGTGCCCATCCGCGTCCGGTGCACCACATACCACATCAGGACCAGGAGCAGCGCGGTCACCAGGGGCACGATGATGTCAATGCTGCTGATGACGAGCCCGCCGGCACGAACTTCCGTTTGCGGCAGCAGTTGCGGGAACGACCGGGTATCCGCGCCGAACACGTCCTTATGCTGCCCCGTGAATTCAATGAACAGCGAGACCCCGATGGCCGTGATGAGCACCGTTAGTTTCGGTCGCGAGCGCAGCGGGCGATAGGCAAGGAATTCAATGAGGATGCCAATGCCGGCGCACAGGGCGGCGACGATGATAACAATCAGGATGGCACCGATGACCGATTGAGAACCCATCAAGGCATCCACTTTCGGTGACAGAAAAAACGCGGCGAACGCCCCCAGCATGAGCACATCACTGTGCGCAAAGTTGATGAATCTCAGTACGCCATAGACCATCGTGTAACCCAGCGCGATGAGCGCATAGATTGAGCCGAGGCTCAGCCCGTTGATGATCTGTTGCAGGATAGCCTCCATGAAGCGCGGCGGGCAAAACTCCGATCAGGGATTGACCGTCTCGACGAAGCTGAATTTCCCGCCTTTGATCTGCATAATCGCGGCGCTCTTCACCGCGTCGCGGCTTTCATTCATCGTGAACTTGCCGGTGACGGCATCGTAGTCTTTCAACCCGGCCAATGCATCGCGCACTTTCCCGCCGTCCGTGGAACCCGCGCGGGTGATGGCATCGGCGAGGACTTTGGCGGAGTCATAACCGAGCGCGGCCATGGCATCCGGCGACTTGCCGTTATAACGCTTTTTATAGGCATCCACGAAGGCGATCATTTTCGGCGTGCCCTGCTCCGGTGCGCAGTGGGTTGAGAAATAGTGGCCTTCCACGGCACTCTTGCCGATTTCGAGCAGCGTCGAGCTTTCCCATCCATCGCCACCGAAGAGCGGGAGACTCACATCCAGTTGTTTGGCCTGGATGGCGATGAGCGCCACTTCCGTGTAATAGCCGGGAACGAACACCGCGTCAGGCCCCGCGCCTTTGATGGCGGTGAGCTGTCCCTTGAAATCCTTGTCGCCGGCATTGTAGTCCAGTTCCGACACGATCTGCCCGCCGTTCTTCGCGAACTGCTCCTTGAAGAATTTCGCGAGTCCCTTGCTGTAATCACTCTTCACGTCCGTCAGCACCGCGACCTTTTTTGCCTTCAGCGTGTTGGTCGCGAAGTTCGCCATCACGGTGCCCTGGAAGGGATCAATAAAGCAGACGCGGAAGACAAAGGGACGGCCTTTGGTCACGTCCGGATTGGTCGAAGCCGGCGAGATCATGGGAATCTTATTGTCATTGCAGATGGGTGCCGCTTCCAGCGACCGGCTTGAGGCCACTTCCCCGAGGATCGCCACCACACCGTCTTTCGAAATCAGCTTGTTTACCGCATTCGTTGACTCGCCCGCCTTCGTCTGATTGTCCTCGGTGAGCAGTTCCAGCTTTTTGCCGAGCACGCCGCCCGCGGCATTGATTTCCTCGACGGCGAGCAGCGTGCCCTCGTGTGAGGAAGTGCCGAAGGTGGCCTCCTTCCCGGTCAGCGAGGCAAATTCTCCGATGCGAATGGTATCCCCTTTGTCACCGCCGCCGCAGCCGGTCAGGCAGAGGCCGGCACCGGCGATGAGGGCGAGGGACGAGGAGAGGAAATGGTGGCGTTTCATGGCTGGCGAAATGTTGAGAGTGAACGGCGGCGAGACTAGGAGCACGCCCCCTGCCATGCAAGGAATAATGACTTTAAGAAGCGGCGAACGACGCACATCCGGTGCGCGCGGAAAGCAGCCGGGGCTTTAGTCCGCTCCGGTCGGTCGGCGGACTAAAGTCCCCGACTCCCATAAATGGCCGGCCGCAGGTGGGGAGTTTGCCGCTATCCTGTGGGCGTAATCGGAAATCGTTACTGGTGCCCGGCATTAGAAAACGGGCAGCCCAAGTCCGAGGCCGGTCAGTTCCTGCGCGAGTTTGGCGAGATCCCAGATGTGGACTACGTGACCGGCGGCGGTGGTGAGCAGGCGGGTGCCTTTTTCATCCAGCGCCAGCCATGCGGCGGGGCGGGAGTCCGGATGACGCAGGGTAGCGAGCAGGGTGCCGTCGCGGGTGCGGCGGAGTTGGACGCCATGGGGATAAAGTGAGACCGCAAGGAGCCGTCCGTCCCCGGAGATGGCCATGCGATTGAATCTGGGTCCGTTGCCGGGCGCGGCATGGCTCCAGAGCGGACGCCAAGTGCCGGCCTCAAGGGCGGAGAACGTGCGCCCGCCGGCCGTGTAAAGGATGCTGCTGTCAGCGGAGAAGAGAAAATAGCTTTCGGGCGCGAGGGTAATGTCCGCGCACGGTATGTTGTCGGGGGATGTGGTGTCGAAAACGCGTGCTGATTGTTCTTTCTCCGCCGGGCTCGTAATCACCCATCGTCCATCGGGACTGATGACGACGGGATTGACTGCCACCCCCGTTTCCAGCCGCCGTGGAGGCGTGAGCGGGTTACCCGGCTGCCGCAGCCAGACGCTTTTACCGGAGGTGGCGGCCAGCGTGCCGGTCGCCCCGCTCCATGCCATGCGCAGGCCCCCGTGGTCGGTGGTGATGGCCTCCAGCG
>JANNVM010000080.1:0-3127 GCA_031414455.1 Verrucomicrobiota bacterium | reverse complement strand
TAATTCAAAATTCCCGCGGAACCTCCTCCTGCCGCACAAGTCCTAATCGATTCGCGATTCCCTTGCGGCTGCCGCCTTCTTCATTCCAGCAGACGCTCCAGCACCGGCTTCGTTGTAAGCATTGAACGAGCTTAGTCGTTCAATCTGAGGGGGGCTCCACTCAAATGTGCAAACTGGTCACATGCCATGAATACCCCTGATGGCGCACGATACACTTGAATGTTGAATGTGGCCTTGCCCATGTTCTTGCAATGAACTTGGATTTCTGTGAATTTGCCTCGCATGATAACCGAAAAGCAGAAACTCCGGCTGGAACGTAATCGCCTGCGGAACCTACAACGGGGCAAGCAGGAGGAGCCGCACGTAGAAAAAGCACCCAAGCGATCCGGGATGTGGAGCAAGCCGATAAAGTCATTCCAAGTCGAAAACAATGAACGCCTAAGAGACCTTGCTTTGTGGCTCAACAAAAACAAGCAATCTGCTCTTGATTGGCATGAGGAAATGAAAGCGAAAACGAGGCCTGTCCAACGGGCATACATGCGTAGCCGTAGGGAGACTGACCCTGCATTTAAGCTTCTATGCACGTTGCGCAGCCGACTGCGGCTCGCTTTGAAGGCTAAGGGGGCCAGTAAAGCATGCAGAACAATTGAACTCTGTGGTTGCACGCTTCGCGAACTTCGAGTCCATACCGAAGCGCGATTTACAGGTGGAATGACATGGGAGAATCACGGTAAATGGCATGTGGATCACATTCGACCTTGCGCTACCTTCGACTTGTTGGACGAGGCCCAACAAAGAGAGTGCTTCCATTTTTCCAATTTACAGCCGATGTGGGCTTTGGATAACTTTCGCAAATCTAACCGGTGAGGCTTTCACGCTCTAGCCGCGCCCGGAGTGCGGACGGCGACGCTTCTGATTGCGAGCAATGATGAGGATGAGAACCCGTTTGAGATCAACCTGACGGGGAGTCAGGCGACGGTGCTGGAGGCGTGGCGGCAGAGTTACTTTGGCTCGCCCTACAGCACCGGCCCCGGCGCGGACCTCAATGACGGGGACGGCGACGGGATGGTGAACCTGATGGAATTCGCGACCGGCAGTGATCCGCTGGTTCTAACATTACCGATCGGGCAACTGGTGAAGAACGGGGGCACGCTGGAATTCACCTACAGCCGGCCCAAAGCGGCGCTGGCGGATGTGCGCTATGATCTGGAAGCCAGCGCTACGATTTCCGGCACCTGGGGCATGGCGAGCCAAGGGGAAACGATTCTGAGCGATGACGAAATCACCCAGCAGGTGAAGGCGACGTATCCGGCAGGGATCACGGGAAGGCGTTTTGTTCGCCTGCGGGTGACGCGGCTTTAGTCAGTGGAAGTGGGGGAGAGTCCCCCCAGGTTCCCGCTGAGCAGGGTCTATCCTGTTGGTATGTACAAAAATTATGGAAAACTTTATAATTTTCCTTGCTGACAAGAGCTGCATGGTATAGTATCTACGGAAATTACGACACCATGAAAAAACTCTTGATCATTGCCAACGACGCCGACGCTTGCGGCAAAACAACGCTCACCGCCCTCCTCAGTGGATATGTTCAGCGCAAGGGGATGCGCCACACCGTTGCTCTTACTTCGCAGGAGCAGGAACTGCCGATGGACACCGTTCTCCTTGATGCCGAGGAGGGATTCGATCCTGAGGATCTCGTGAACCTCGTGGACAAAACGGATGTCGTCATTGTGGACGCTCATACCGGCGGCGCCGAGGCATTTGAAAAGCGATTCTTTCGCCATCGCCTCGACGAAGCGCTGGATGAAATCGAATGTGGCGTCACGGTGATTCTTCCGGTGTGTGATGATGCGGCAGTGCTGCAGAGCGCGATTGAGCGTGCCCGCGCCTGGAACAAATGCGCCGAGCTGATGATTGTGCGGCTGCCCTTGCTGGCCGATGAGCATGAGAATTACGAAGGCAGCGCTGCCCAGCGTTATTTCACCCAACTCGGTGCCGTCGAAATTTCCCTGCCGGCCGTAAATGAAACCATTCTCGATGAAATTGATGCGATGGACCTTGATGTGCCGCTGGCACTCACCCAGCGGCAGCATCTGGCCCGCTTCGTGCGCAACGAACTGCTCGGCTGGGAAGTGAGCGCGTGCGAGATCCTGCGCGATGCGGAGGAACTTCTCATCCCGACCGGAAGCCGCTCTGCAGATACGCGCGATGACGCGATCTTCGGCAAGTCGCTCTCCTTTTGATTTCCCTGCGAAAGCCTGGGCTGTTCGCGGCTACCGAAGGGTATGGATGAGCGCACAGTTCCGGGCTTCGCAGGGTTCTGACCTCGCGTGCCTACGCCGACCCCCCCTCTTCCAGCCGCGCGGCTCCGCCACTACCCGAGGCACATGGAACAGACAGGACTCTCATTTATCGGTGCGCAGCGCGGGCATAAAGGCGGCGCAACTTTTCACGGCATCAACCCGGCGACCGGCGCGGCGCTGGAGCCATCGTATCACAGCGCAGTGCTGGAGGAAGCGGCTAACGCTGCGGGACTTGCCGCGGCTGCGTTCCCTGATTTCAGCCGCACCACTCCAAAAGATCGCGCGGCATTCCTCCGGTGCATCGCCGCGAACATTGAATCGCTCGGCCAGACCCTGACCGATCGCGTCATGGCCGAAAGCGGTCTGCCGGAGGGCCGGGTCAAAGGCGAGACCGGGCGGACCTGCGGACAATTGCGAATGTTTGCCGCACTGGTCGAAGAAGGCTCATGGGTGGATGCCAGGATCGACCATGCCGACCCGGCCCGTCAGCCGGCACCGAAGCCGGACACCCGCTCCATGCTCCGGCCCATCGGGCCGGTGGTTGTGTTTGGCGCCAGCAATTTCCCGCTCGCCTTCTCCACGGCCGGCGGAGACACGACATCCGCTTTCGCGGCAGGATGTCCCGTCATTGTCAAAGCGCACTCGGCGCATCCTGGTTCGACGGAGCTCGTCGCCGGCGCGGTCCGGCGCGCGGTGGTGGAATGCGGCCTTCCAGAGGGCGTCTTCTCCGTGATATTCGACAATCAGCGAGCGGCTGCGATGACACTCGTGAAGCATCCTGCGGTGTGCGGCGTCGGCTTCACCGGCAGCCGCGGGGGAGGGCTTGC
>JANNVM010000079.1:0-12704 GCA_031414455.1 Verrucomicrobiota bacterium | reverse complement strand
ATCACGGCACGCTCCTTCTTTCCGCGGAAATCACGGTTGGCAAAAGCCCGCGGGAACTGACGACGGCGGACTTCAATGGCGACGGCTGCCCTGACTTCGCCGTGGTGAACCGGCAGAGCTTCGATGTTTCCATCCTGCTCGGCTGCGGCGGCGGAGCTCTCGGATTTCAGTCGCTCAATCAGATCCTGCCGGTGGACGGCGAGGTCTCCGGACTGCAAGTGGTGGATGTTGACGGCGATGGACGCGCTGACGTGATCCAGACACACCGCGCGTCCTCGGATGTCAGTGTCAGGCTCGCGCTGCCCGGCGGCAGTCTTGCGGCCCCGGTCTTTTATCCCGCCGGTATGTCGGCGAATTACCTGGAACTGATGGACGTGAACGGTGACGGCCGGCGTGATATGATCACAGCTGCGCTCGGTCTCGCGAATGTGCCCGGTTCGCTCTCGGTCAGGCTGGGGCTCGCCGGTGGAACCTTTGGACCGGCGGTGGAGGCCCCGCTTCCGGATCCGGAGAGCCAGCCGGCAGCGTGGCTGCTGGCGGTTAAGGCCGCGGATTTCAACGGTGACGGAAAGGCGGACGTGGCCGTGAGTTTTACCGATTCCCGGCTCGCCTTCCTGCGCGGCAACGGCGACGGCACGTTCGCCGCAGTGGCGAATTACACCGCCGGGTTTCCCATGTTTGTCTTTGCTGTCAGGCAAATGGTGACCGGCGACTTTGACGCTGACGGCGACATGGACCTCGCCGGTGCGGGCTTTTACGGTGAACTCGGGGTGTTGAGGAATGACGGCAATCTGCTCACTGCAACCACACTGATGCCCGTCACTTACAGCGCAGCGGAACTCGACCCGCGACTCTGGTACCGTGCCCGGGAACTGCGCATTGAGGAACTCAACGGCGACACAGATCCGGACCTTGTTATTGGTCTTGATGCGGGGGTCGCCGTCTTCATGGGCGGCACCGGCGCGACGTTCACACCGGGCCAGTTCAGTCCCGGACCTGGCGTGCCGTCGCTCCCCGGTGCGCGCTTTTCCGTGAACGGTTTTGCTTTTGGTGATTTCGACGGCGACGGTGATCGCGACCTCGCGGTGTCCTGTCTGGCGGACAAATGCCTGACCGTTCTCGCGCGGCAGCCCGGCACTCCGATGTTCTCTCTGGCGCTCGAAGTGCGGGTGCCGTCGGCGGAGTTCGTCGCCGGCGGCGATATTGACGGCGACGGGAGAGCGGACCTTGTGGGTTCCGGCGCTACCGCGCTCTGGATCGCGCTCAGTGCTCAGCCGGCAGTGCCGCAGACTTCGGTGCCACTCAACTTTGCCAGGGCCAAAGCCACCGGTGTGGTTCTCAACGAAATCATGTCGTCCAACGGCTCGACTCCGCTGCCCATCGGCGACGACCGGTTCTCCGACTGGGTGGAACTTTACAATCCCGCGGGCTCCAGCGTGGACCTTAGCGGCTGGAGCCTGGAGGCGAATGAAACCGGTGTCCTTTCCACTTCCGTGTTTCCCGCCGGCACCGTAATAGGCCCGCTCGCGCGCAAGCTGATCCTCTGTTCCAGCGCCGTGATCCCGGGATTCGTCACCACCGGATGGAAATTGTCTGACGGGGGCGGCAGCCTCAAGCTCAAGCGGCCCGGGGCGCTTGTCGCCGACTCCGTGGACTGGCCGGCGCAGCGCGTGAATACGTCCTTCGGCCGCTACGGCGACGGCGTCCTTTCATGGACGAACAGCAACATGGCCAGCCCGGGTGCTGCCAATGTCTATACCGGTTCCGTGGCGCCCACCCTTAGCTTCCAGGGATTCGATGTGGACAATTTCACGCCGGGCACACCGATCAATCTCTACGCCGTCTCCCGCGATGATGTGGCCGTAATCGGCGTCAGCCTCTCATGGCGGCGTATTGATATTCCAAGCGCCGTGTGGCAGCGGGTGCTTTTTTATGACGACGGGAGGCATGGAGACGGTGTACTCGGCGATGACCTGTTCGCGGGCAGTATTCCTGGCGGGCTCCCCTCCACAGCGCAGATCGAATTCTACCTGGAAGCCACCGACACCAGCGGCAGTACCGTCTATGATCCCGCGGCACCCGCGGTCAGTGAGGACAACGGCTCGTCGCCGCTTTACACTCTGGCGTTTTCGCCGGAGCCCGCTCCCATTGAGATTTCAGAGGTCGTCACCTCCAATACTGGCTGGTGGGCCGACGGTGCCGGCAACTCACCGGATTATGTGGAAATCCACAACCCCTCCGCCGCGCCGGTGGCTCTCGCGCCGTACGCGCTGCTTGATTCCGGCCTGGCGAACAGTGAGCGCTTCCATTTTCCCGGCGGAAGTTTGCTCATGCCGGGGGCGCGCTGCATGGTGCTCTGCAGCGGCACCGCCGACGGAGGCTGGAATGCGGCGTTCAAACTCAGTGCCGGCGGCGACACGGTGTATCTCCAAAGGGCGACCCCGGGCGGGTCATGGCTGACCATGGAAAAGGTCGTCGTCCCTGGCAGCCCCGGCGGGCTGGCCACGGCTTGCGCGCGGCCATCGGCTGGTGTTGCATTTTCCTGGATCCCCGCCACCCCCGGCAGGGAAAACGTGACCACCAACGGCAACATCCTGTCGTGGCTTAAGAATACCGCTGGCAGCGGCACGGAGATCTACATGGTCTTTCCGACTGCCGCAGGCCGACCCTGGACCGTACAGTCAAGTGCCTCGCCGGCCGGCCCGTGGACTGATGCGGTCACGGGGCAGGGAACCGGAACGGATGCCAATGCCATCCTCAGAGACGGATTTATCCAGGTTCAGCCTGCATTCCAGCGCCGTTACTTCTTCCGCGTGCTTCACTGACGCGACGGCTGGACGAAGTGAGGCCATTCTCTTCATCCTTTTGATGCCAAAAAAGCAGCATTATGACCGAGTTTTCTCTTGCGGGGCAGGGCACTTATGGCACTCGTCGCCTCTTGCGAATCCGCGCGGCACTGTGCTGCGGGTGGTTCGCTGGAACAAACCATACCAACAAACCGCTACCTATGAAACTCATCAAAGTGATCTCCCTCGGCCTCATCGCTCTCTGCCTCGGTGCCTGCGCCAGCAAGCCTTCCCAGCAGGCCAGCGTTCCGGCCGCCGGCCCAATCGTGGTCCCGGCCAAGTAAGTTCCCGGGGAGATCCCTCTCCTCTTTGCGGCTGACTCCTTCACGGGAGTCAGCCGTTTTTTTTGAACATTGCCCCGGGATGCGCTACGGGGGGCGGCACTATGCGATTCATTTTCCTCCTTCTCCTCCCCCTTACCGTCTTCGCAGAGAGTGATTTCCTCGGCCGCTGCGATAAGGAATCGCTCATGCCGCCGGGCCTGAATGCCGTCGCCGGCCGGAAGTACGCGCGCGACCGCCGGGTGGATATCAAACACCTTGCACTCGACGTGACCCCGGACTTCACCCGGCGCACCGTTGCCGGTGAGGTCACGATCACGTTCCTCGCGAATGCCCAGCCGCTTACCAAACTGGAACTTGATGCCGTGGATATCACCATTGATGCCGTCGGTGCTGCGGGCGCGACGGTGATGGAACACCAGACGACGAAGGACAAGCTCATCATCACGCTCGCGGAGCCGCTCGCACCGGGCGCAGAGGCCGCGGTCACCGTGCGCTATCACTGTCAGCCGGAGAACGGTCTTTACTTCCGGACGCCGGAGCAGGGCTACCCGCAGGGTGACACCCAGGTGTGGAGTCAGGGAGAGGCCGAGTTCCACCGCTATTGGTTTCCCTGCTACGATTATCCGAATGACCGCTTCACCAGTGAGATCGTCTGCCATGTACCCGACGGCATGGAGGTTGTCTCCAACGGCAAACTCATCTCGCGGGAACGCGACAGGGAGGGAGGCCTTATCCGCTGGCACTGGAAACAGAATCAGCCGCATGTGAACTATCTCATCGCCCTCGCCGCCGGCTATTTTCACCGGCTTGATGCGCAGTCCGGAAAGACGCCGCTCGCACTGCTGGTGCCGCCGTCGGAGAAAAACCAGGCCGCCCTCGCGTTCCGCGACACCGCCGCGATCATCAAATTCTTCGAGCGGGAACTCGCTACGCCGTTTCCGTGGGACAAATATTATGTCGTTTACTGTCTCGATTTCCTTGCCGGCGGCATGGAGAACACCAGTTGCACCTTCAACGCCGCGGGCGCGCTCTTTCCCGCCGAAGTCGGCGAACTGGACACCATCCACCGGCTCGATGCGCACGAACTCGCGCACCAGTGGTTCGGTGACCTCCTCACCTGCCGCGACTGGTCGCACCTTTGGCTCAATGAGGGTTTCGCCAGCTACTACACCGTACTCTACGAAGAGCAGAAGAACGGACGCGACGGTATGCTGCTCAGTCTTTGGAAAGAGGCGCAGCGGGTCATCCGCTCCAACGACGCCCGGCCCATGGTGTGGCGCGACTATGGCGAGCCCATGGAGCAGTTTGACGACCGTGCCTATCCGAAAGGCGCGTGGGTGCTCCACATGCTGCGCAGCCAACTCGGCCCTGACATGTATCGTGCCGTCATTACGGAATACATCAAACGCCACCGCGACACCAACGTCACCAGCGACGACCTCCAGGAAGTGATGGAGGAGGTCAGCGGACGCTCCTTCGATCAGTTCTTCGACCAGTGGGTGCATCACGGCGGCGTGCCCGAACTGGGCATCGAGTATTCATGGAATGCCGACACAAAGATGGCGCGTGTCACCGTCAAGCAGATGCACAAAGTGGATGAGAAAATCCTCCTCTTCAGCCTGCCGCTGCCCCTGCGCTTCACTGTGAAAGGCGCCGACGGAAAAGAGATGGCGCAGGACTTCACCGCCGCCGTCAGCAAGGCGCAGGAGGATTTCTCCTTCCCGCTGCCCTCGCAGCCGCTCCTCGTCCGTGTGGATCCGGAAATGACCGTCCTCGCAAAGGTCAACTTTACGCCTCCCGGGGAAATGCTGGATCAGCAACTCAAGTCCGACATTATCGGGCGCCTCTTCGCCGTGCAGCAGTTGGGCAAAAAGAAAGACGACGCCACGGTGAAGCGGCTCACCGAAATTATCGCTGCCGATCCCCATCACGCGATCAAGTCGGAAGCCGTCGAAGCCCTCCAGCAAATCCCCGGGGATGCTGCGCGCGCCGCACTGATATCCCTCATCGCGCAGCCCGACGAGCGCGTGCGCAAGTCCGTCGCCGATGCCCTTGCCTCCATCCTCCATCCAGATGCCCACGCCGCCCTCGTCAAGATGGCCGCGGAGGAGAAGAACCCCATGATTCTCGCCAGCATCGTCACCAGCTTTGCCGCATGGCCGCAGGAGGATCTAGTGCCGTTTCTCCAGCGTCCGTCCTATCAGAACATGGTGGCCGGCGCCGCCATCCGCGCACTGCGGCAGCAAAACCGTCAGGATGCCGTGCCCGCCATCCTCTCTGCAATCAAAGCCGGCGGCTTTCCGGCACGTGAACTCGGTGCCGCCCTCACGTCTCTCGGAGCGCTCGCCCGCGGCAGCGATGATCAGAGTATGCAGCCCTTCCTGACCGGTTACCTGACATTCCCTCACAAGTCCGTCCGCACCGCCGCCGCCACCGCCCTCGGCGAACTCGGCGATCTCCGCGCCGTCCCCTCCCTCACCGCCGTCGCCAGTCAGAAAAGCAACCCCGCCTCTCCGGCCGCCGCCGATGCCATCGGCAAAATTCAAGCCTTCCAAACCACTCCCGTCCAGACCATCGAAGCATGGAAAAAAGTGGAAGCCCTCCAGCGCAAGACCGAGGAACTGGAGAAGAAACTGGAGACGCTGGAAAAGAAGAAATAGCCCGATTCACTTCACCGCGCCCGCATGGTTTTGATGAGCGCCAGCGGCGCGAGGTGCGTCGCCCGCCGGCGGAGAACCGGCCGCGAGGCAGCCCCTAAGAGAATCCCCTACTTTTTTCTTGTCAAATCCCCTGCGTTTCTGGTAAGAGAACACCGTCACCGTCAAAAATCCCATGAAGACGTCGCTGCTCCACCTCACGCTCGCGCTCACTCTAACCGCGGCCCCGGCTGTTTTCGGAGCCGGGCAGCTCACCGGAATGCAGGTTTATAACAAAGGCCTCGCTGCCCTGGAAAAAGGCGACCTTGTCACCGCGCGGCAGAGTTTTGAACAACTTCTTAAGGCGAAGCCGGACTTTGAGCTGGCTCGCATCCAGCTCGCGCAGGTTGTGGTGGCCGAGCGCGAGCTGGCAAGAATTCCGCAGTCGCTGAAGGTGGCGCACCGGGAAGTGCTGCCGCAGATGGAGCTGCACGAAGTGCCGTTCGAGGAAGCCGCGGCCGCGGTAACCCGCTCACTGGAACGGGCCGGGGGCGGCAGTGAAAAATGGAACGTCAATCTGGGCGGGCATCTTCCCGATCCGATCCGCAAGCGCAGCGTTTCGCTGAGCGCCTCCGGGGCCACAGTGGACGATATTCTGGAAGCGCTCGGCTACGCCGGCGGCGTGCAGTTTTCCTACACGGCCACCGGCCTAGCGGTGCGCGAAGCCGCGGGCCAGCCGCGCGGCAAGTACGATGCCGGCAAACCCAAAGCGTCCGACCTTTCCGGTGCTGCCGGAAAGCTCGTCATCGAACGCTTCGCGATGGAGGAAGCCACCGTCGCCGAAGCGCTCACCTACCTGCAGCGCAAGTCTGTCGAACTCTCCGGCGGCACCTTAAAACCCCTTTTCGTGATCCGCCATGATATCGTCCCGCGGGGCGGTGTCACTCTGGACCTCCGCAACATCAGTCTCCGTGATGCGGTGAATTCAGTGTGCCTCATGGCGGATCTCGAAGTGAAGTGGTTCCCCTGGGGTGCCGGAATTGGCAGCAGACAGGCCGCGGCCGCTGTCGCCGGTCCGGCCGAAAAGGAAGAGACGGCAAAATAGCCGCAATTTCCTCACAGTTAGACCGGCAGCAATTCCGGCACCTCGATCCACTAAGCCCCCGGCTTCGTCCACTTCGCGTTCGCCTTCGACGAAGCCACGACGGCTTCGATGAAGGCCATGCCGCGGACGCCGTCTTCGATTTTCGGATAGTCGCTCGCGGGGTCGTCTTTGCCCGGCTTGCGCTTCTCCAGCCGGGCGCGGATCGCGCCGGCGAAGTTTTTATAGACGTTCGCGAACGCTTCGAGGTAGCCCTCCGGGTGCGCCGGCGGTGTGCGTCCGGCACTCAGTGCCGCGGGACAGAGGTAACCGTTAGCCGTGCGATAGACCTGCATTGGCTGATCAGCCCATTTGAGGAGCAGCGTATTCGGCTCCCTCTGGTGCCATTCGAGTCCGCCCTTCTCGCCATAGACGCGAATGTTCAGGTTGTTCTCCTCGCCCACGGAAATCTGTGAGGAATGAAGCACGCCTTTCGCGCCCCCCTTGAAACGCAGGAGAATGTTGCCGTCGTCGTCCAGCTTGCGGCCTTTGACGAAGCTCGTGAGATCGGCGGCGAGTTCGGAAATCTGCAGGCCGGTGATGTACTCCGCGAGATTCTCTGCGTGCGTGCCGATGTCACCGATGCAGCCGGCTGCACCGCTGCGCTTCGGGTCCGTGCGCCACGCGGCCTGCTTCTGCCCGCTTTCTTCAATACGTGTCGCCAGCCAGCCCTGGGGATACTCAACGACAACTTTGCGAATCTTCCCAAGCGCACCGGTGGCGACCATGTGACGCGCCTGCTTCACGAGCGGATAGCCGGTGTAATTGTGGGTCAGGCCATAAAGCTGCCCGGTCTTTTTCACCAGCGCGGCGAGCTTCTTCGCTTCTTCGAGATTGAAGGTCGCCGGCTTGTCGCTCAACACATGGAAGCCGTTCTCCAGCGCCATCTTTGCCGGCGGGAAGTGCATGTGATTCGGCGTCACGATGGCCATGAAATCCATCCGCTGATCCGCCGGCAGCGCCTTTTCCGCTTTGATCATTTCCTCAAACGTCCCGTAGCAGCGGGAAGCCGGGAGGAAGAAATCCGCGCCGGACGCTTTCGATTTCTCCGGATCCGACGAGAACGCGCCGCAAACCAGTTCGATCTGCTGATCCATCGCCGCCGCGATGCGGTGAACTGCTCCGATAAACGCGCCGCGTCCGCCGCCGACCATGCCATAACGAATTTTTCTGCTCATATTTGTAGGGTGTTGAGTTGTGGGTGAAAGAGGGCGCAGTGGTAGCGACACCCCGGGCGCGAGGCAAGAAAAGTTTCCCGGCCAGTCGCACACACTTCACCGGCCAACCCGGCGGGGCGGCGTCACGCCGGAACGCGAAGTTGCCCTCTTCGCTCGCCTGACAAAGTTAGAACAAAGAAGCGAAGTGCAACTTCGCGGTCCGCAGCACCTTGTCCGCTTACCTGTGACCGGTTTATATTTGCGTCTCTTCGACGACCGGCCCCAGCGAAACGAGCACCAGCGACGGTTTCCCGTCCTCGCGCGCGGCGGCGAGGCTGACGGAAAATTCCGACTGCCAGTCGTTGAGCGACTCCGCATCCACCAGCACCTGGCAGACGCGCCAGGATTCTGCGCCGGGCTCAACGTAAGTATGACGACCGTTGCGGGCCTCGTTGTCGAGCAGAATGCGGTCGTGTGTGTCGTAATAAGGATCCGCGGCGGCGGCGAGTTTGTCCGGTGTCCACGAGTGCTCCGAGGATGAGGTGAGGGCGGCACAGGCAGCCTGATAGTCGCCGGCAGCGAGCGGCCGGAGGAAGCGGAAGATCTCTGTGCGAAGGAGCGCGGTGAACTCGCGCTTATTCCGCGTGATGTCCGGCGCTGCGGCGGGTGCGGTGTCTTCGTCGGGCTTCCAGTTGGGATCGCGGAGGCGCTCCCATTCATCAAGCAGACTGCTGTCCGTGCCGCGCAGCAGGCCGGCCAGCCAGGCCTCCATTTCCTGCACGGCTTCGTTTTTGAACGGCTCGGGCACCGTTTGCGCGAGCACTTTATGCACGCTGGAAAGATGCCGCAGCAGCACGCCTTCCACGCGGTGGAGGTCGTAGTCGTTGATGTAGTCGGCGAAGGTGCGGAAGTTCTCGAACATCTCCCGCACGATGCTCTTGGGCCGGATATTCTCCTGACCGACCCACGGATGCGCATCGGAGAACTCGTTGAACGTCCGGTAGATGAACTCCCGGCACGGCTTGGGATATTCCAGTTCCTCCAGCTTCGCGATGCGTTCCTCGTAAGGAATGCCGTCTGCCTTCATCGTGTTCATCGCCTCCGTCTTCGCCCTGTCGAGCTGACGGCGCAGGATGATGTCAGGGTTTTCGAGAATGCTCTCGCACAGCGTGAGCACATCCGCCGCGAAGGATGGCGACGCCGGATCGAGGAGGATGAGTGTGTCTATCAAATAAAGCGACAGCGTGTAGTTCAGGGAGAAGTCGTCCTGGAGTTCGACATTCACCCGCAGTTTCCGGTCACCGTCAGGCGTGATCTCCACAATCTTCCGGTCCACCAGCGCACGGAACAACTGCCACGCGCGGTCGCGATGCTGCTTCTTCGCGGCGGGTGTCTCGTGGGAATCGCGCACCAATTGCTGCATCGCGCGGCAGCCGTCGCCGTCGCGGCTCAGCACTTGGAGCAGCATCCCGTGCGACACCTGAAAGCGCGACAGCAGCGGCTCCGGCGCGGCGGCCTGGAGTTTGGTGAACGTCTCTGCGCCCCAGCCCACAAAGCCGTCGGGCGGCTTCGCCTTCACCATTTTCCGCAGCTTCTTCGCATCGCCGGCGGCCTTCGCCTCCATCTTCCTGTTCTCCACGATATGCTCCGGCGCCTGCGCCAGCACATAACCGATGTCATCGAATCCCTTCCGCCCGGCGCGGCCCGTAATCTGGTGAAAGTCCCGTGCGGTCAGGGTTTTCGTTTTCTCGCCGTCGTATTTTGTCAGGCGCGTGAGCAGCACGGTTCGGATCGGCACGTTGACGCCGACGCCGAGCGTGTCCGTGCCGCAGATCACTTTCAGCAGGCCCTTCTGTGCCAGTGATTCCACCAGAACGCGATACTTGGGCAGCAGTCCGGCGTGGTGAATGCCGATGCCGTGCGAGAGGTACTTCCGCATCTCCTTGCCGTAGGGGCTGGCGAACTTGAAGCCGCTCATTGCCTCCTTGAGCGCTGTCTTCTCCGACACCGTGCAAAAGTTCAGGCTCATCAAATTCTGCGCCGCCTCCGCCGCGTCGTTCTGCGTAAAATGCACCGCATACACCGGCGCGCGGCACTGATCGAGCAAGGTCTGGATCGTCACATCCACCGGCGTTTCCACGTAGCTGAACTCCAGCGGCACCGGGCGGTCGCGCCCGGCGATCACCGTTGTCTCCGCTTTTGTCAGGCGGGTCAGTTCCCTGGCGAAAAACTCCGTCGCCCCCAGCGTCGCCGACATGAGGAGGAAACGGGCATTTGCCATCGTCAGCAGCGGCACCTGCCACGCCACGCCGCGTTCCCGGTCGGAGTAGTAGTGAAACTCGTCCATGATGACCTCGCGAAACGGTGCCGCCGCCCCGTCACGCAGCGCGTAATTGGCGAGGATTTCCGCCGTGCAGCAGAGGATCGGGGCATCACGGTTCACCGTGGCATCGCCGGTTGCCATGCCCACATTCTCCGGTCCGAAATCCCGGCACAGCGCGAGGAACTTCTCGTTCACCAGCGCCTTGATAGGACACGTATAGACCGAGCGCTCCCCGCGGGCCAGAGAACGGAAGTGCAGCGCCGTCGCGACCAGTGATTTTCCACTGCCCGTTGGCGTGTTGAGGATCACATTCCGGTCCTCAAAGAGTTCCAGGATCGCCTCCTCCTGCGCCGGATACAGCGAGAGTTTCCGCTCCGCGACATAGTCGAGAAAGCGGTCGAGCAATTCATCCGCCGTGCAGTCGTGCGATGACGGCAGGCGGTCGAGCAACGGGTGGTTGGGCATGGAGCGTGCTAAACCGCGCGATCCGATCCGGCAATCCCTGCTTCCGCTGGCGCGCCGGTCATTTCCGGTTACATGCTGCGGAATGACAGCCTCTTCCCTCTCCCGCCGCGGCTTTGCCGGGCTCAGCATCGGCACCCTCGCGGCTTCTCTGACGCACCGCGTTTCCGCCGCTGACGAAAAGACCGGTCTCAAAGGCCGCATCAACCACTCCGTCTGCAAGTGGTGCTACGACAAGGTGCCGTTCGATCAGCTTTGCGCCGCCTCGAAGGCAATGGGCATCACGTCCATAGACCTCGTGGCCCCGGCTGACTTCCCGGAGATGAAAAAACATGGCCTCACTACGGCGATGGTCAGCTTTCCCGTCATCGCGGGGCCTAACGGCGAGAAAGTCGGCAGCATTCCCCACGGCTTCAACAATCCCGCGTATCACGATTTGCTGGTAAAAGCCTACGAGCCGCTGCTCGCTGCGAGCGCGAAGGAGGGCTTCAAGAAAGTCATCTGCTTCTCCGGCAACCGGAACGGCATGGACGAGGAGACGGGACTGAAGAACTGCGTGGCCGGCCTCAAAAAAGTGCTGCCGCTGGCGGAGAAACACGGCATCTCGCTCGTCATGGAACTGCTCAACAGCCGCGTGGATCACCCCGACTACATGTGCGACAGGAGTGCGTGGGGCATCGAACTCTGCAAACAACTCAGCTCCGCGAATTTTGGTCTGCTTTTCGACATTTATCACATGCAGATCATGGAGGGCGACATCAGTGCCACGATCAAAAAGAACCACCGGTTCTTCCCCCACTACCACACCGGCGGCGTCCCGGGACGGCACGAGATAGACGAGACCCAGGAACTCCACTACCCCGCCATCATGCGCGCCATTGTGGAGACCGGCTATAAGGGCTGGGTGGCTCAGGAATTCATCCCCGCCCGCGAAGACAAGATCGCCAGCCTGCGTCAGGCCGTGGGGATTTGCGATGTGTGAGCCGGCTGCGGGTCTGTCCGGGTGCAAGAAGCCCGGGAAGCGGAATCCAGGCCGCCATTTCCCTTGCACCGCCTGCCCCTGGACCTAAGTCTGCCGCCCCCTGCGCCGCGCCGATCCATTCTTTTCGCGCTCAGACTGCCACTTTTCACACTACTCACTATGAACAACGCCCTGCTCGCCAAAGCCGCCAATGAAGCCCGTGGACTCGCCATGGACGCCGTCCACAAATGCTCATCTGGTCACCTCGGTCTCCCGCTCGGTGCGGCGGAAGTCGGCGCAGTGCTCTTCGGCGAACTGCTGCAGTGTGATCCCGCAGAGCCGCGCTGGCTCAATCGCGACCGCTTTATCCTCTCCGCCGGCCACGGTTCGATGTTCCTCTACGGCTGGCTGCACCTCGCCGGCTACGACCTGCCACTGGAGCAGGTGAAGAATTTCCGCCAGCTCCACTCGATGACGCCGGGACACCCGGAGTTCCATGAGACCCCCGGCGTGGAAAGCACCACCGGCCCGCTCGGCCAGGGTGTGGGCAATGCCGTGGGATATGCACTGTCTGCCAAAATGGCGGCAGCGAAATACAACACCGCCGATCAGAAGATTCTCGACTATCATGTCATCGCACTCGCCGGCGACGGCTGCCTCCAGGAAGGTGTTGCGCGTGAGGCTGCAGCCTTCGCCGCGCACAACGGACTCGACAACCTCATCCTGATTTTCGACAGCAACGACGTGACGCTCGACGCCATGGCGAAGCTCACCCAAAGCGAGGACACGGGCAAAGCGTTCGCAGCGCTCGGCTGGAATGTCATCACCGTGGACGGCCACGATCTCGACAAAGTCGCCGGAGCGATCCGTCGCGCCAAAAAGAGCGACAACGGC
>JANNVM010000078.1:0-2136 GCA_031414455.1 Verrucomicrobiota bacterium | reverse complement strand
TCGAACGCGGCACGCACGATGAATTGATGCAGCACGGCGGACTGTATGCCAAACTCTGCGCCGCCGGATTCACTGAAAAGCCCACGCCCGCCGCGCCATGAAGCTCTTCATCCTCCTGACACTTTCTCTCATCACGGCCCGCGCCCAGGAAAAGCCCGTGCCGCTCTCCGCCTGCATCGAGCCGGCCCTCATGCGCACCGATGCCGCGCAGTTGCTCCCCGGTTCCAAAAAAACCGTCATCGTCCCGGCGCGTGAGGACACCCTCGGCCTCTCGCGCCTGACCAAAGAGGAATTCGCCGCCACGGGATTGAAGTGGGAGCAGTTCCTCAAGCAAGCCGCCGCCGCCGCCGCCACGCATCTAAAGTCCCTCAAGCCGGACATTCAGCGCGACAAAAAAGGCGCCGCCCTCTACGCGGTGCTGAAGAGCGACAGCCACCTCACGGCCAGCGTCATTCTGTGCCCGGAATTCTTCGCGCAATTCCGCGAATCGTTCGGCGACCGCCTCGTCGTGCTCGTGCCCGACCGCTTTACGGTCTATGTCTTTCCCCGCGGCTTCACTGACTTCCAAACCATGGGCCCCGCGATCCTTGAGCAATTCGACAGTTCCGTGTGGCCGTGCAGCCAGGAAGCGTTCGAGGTTACCAGCGCCGGTCTCAAGTGCCTCGGGGCGTTCGATACCGGTGAGGAAGAGGAGCCCGCGAAACCAGCCGCAAAAAAGTGAGCCGCGATGTGGAATGGCGCTAGCATAAGCCCGGCAGGGCTGAAAGAGATTAGCCGGTGGCGTCAGCCACCGGTAGCAGCAGCGACAGACCCGGAGCCCCGGCAGGGGCGAAACCACGCCGGGGATGTCTCCCGTTTGGTGCCGCCCCTCCCGGGGCTCGGAAATTCTTATCACCCGGAGTCCGGTGGCTCACGCCACCGGCTAATCTCTATCGGGCCTCCCGGCCCTCTCAATCATCGAAACGCCCCTTTATCTTAGCTCCATTCCATCCGATGTCAGAAACCGCCCGCCACAGTTATACAAAACCGCTCACCGAACTTCAGGCGGCGAAGCTGCGGACGATCCTTGAGGAGCGTGGCTGGATGTTTGAGAAGAAGGAATACACGCTCTTCGCTGCGCGGAAAGACAAGGTCACCGTCGCTGTTTATGCCAAAGGCCCGAAGGTGCTCGTGCAGGGCAAGGGCCTCGAAGACTTCGTCACTTTCATCCTCGAACCCGAAGTCCTCGGCGTTGCCGAACTCGGCTACGAGGAAGTGAACCAGCCGGAGATGTTCGCGCCGCATTTCGGCGTGGACGAAAGTGGCAAAGGTGACTTCTTCGGGCCGCTCGTCATCGCCGGCGTTTTTACGGACAGCAACATCGCCCACTCGCTCAGGGCCGCCGGCGTGCAGGACAGCAAGGCCATCACCTCCGATGCCCGCATTCGAGCCCTTGCTGAAACCATCCGCGACACGCCGGGCATCGCGTGGGAAGTTGTCAGCATGGGGCCCGACCGCTACAACGCGCTCTATCCGAAATTCAAAAGTGTGAACCGCCTCCTCGCCTGGGGCCACAGCCGCGTCATCGAGAGTCTTCTCGAAAAGCGCCCCGACTGCCCGCGTGCCCTGAGCGATCAGTTCGCGGAAGAGCAGGTCCTGCTCAAAGCGCTCGGTCCCCGCGCCAGGGAATCGAAGATGATCATGCAGCAGCGCACGAAAGGTGAGAGTGATGTCGCCGTCGCCGCAGCGTCCATTCTGGCACGCGAGCGTTTCATTAATTGGATGGACGAAGCCTCTGCCCGTCTCGGCATCACTATTCCCCGCGGCGCGACGCATGTTAAAGCGCAGGCCGCCCTGATCCTCTCTGCCCGCGGCAATGATTTCCTCGGCAAAGTCGCCAAACTCCACTTTCGCACTGCTTTTGAAGTGCTTGGCCTTCCCGTGCCGGAGAAAAAAATCTGGAAGAAGCCCGGCACTTGAACGCATCAGGGAAACCGGTGTCCAACAGGACAATGAGAAGCGGAATCATGCGCCGGAATGACCCGCCCGTAAATGCGGCAGGCAAGAACGGCGGCGTGGCGCGCTTCCAGCACTGCCGTTGAAAGACGGCGCGGCGCTGCCAGTTTAGGCAAAGCCCCCATCCCCTATGTCCACGCA
>JANNVM010000077.1:0-3742 GCA_031414455.1 Verrucomicrobiota bacterium | reverse complement strand
AGGGACGCAACACGCCGGTCATCAGGCAGATGGCGATGAGGATGGCGAGGCCGATGCGGTAGTAGCCGAACGGCTGGAGGCCGTGCTTCTGAAGGAAGGAGACCATCCACTTTACCGCGAGGAAGGCGGAGAGCCACGCCGCGAAGCAGCCGAGAAGCATCGCGGGTATGGTGTAGTTGTCGAAGAGGATGCTGTAGTTTTTGAGGAACTTGTAGCCGGCGGCGGCGGTGAGCGTGACCATGCCGAGCAGGAAACTGAACTCCACGGCGGCGATCATATTCAGCCCGCAGAGCAGCCCGCCGACAATCGTCATCAGACTGCGGCTGGTGCCCGGCCACATCGCCACGCACTGGAGCAGACCAATCGTGATCGCGATGCGCGGCGTGATTTGTTCCAGCGTCAGGCCGACGCCGCGTTCTCCTGGCGCCGCGTTCCGCTTGAACCACGCCACGGCCAGAATGGCGACACCACCGACGAACCACGAGGCAACCGTCGGCCACAGGCCAACGAGGAGGGCATCAATTTTCTTTTCCAGGAGCAGTCCGAAGATCACCGCGGGCATGAAAGCGAGGAGGACATTGCGCACGAGCAGCAGCCCCTGAGGATTCTTCCCGATGAGTCCCTCGGCCATGCCGCGCGTCTTTTGAAAGTAGATTCCCAGCACGGCGAGAATGGCACCGGCCTGAACGACGATGGCGAAGGCTTTGGAGGCGTCGTTGTCAGGAATGCCCATCGTTCGCTGCGCGAGGAGGATGTGTCCGGTGCTGCTGACGGGGAGGTATTCGGTAATGCCTTCGACAATGCCGACGATGAGTGCTTGAAACCAATTCATAAGGGAAGCGCGCGATGTGGGCGCGATTCCGGCGGCTGGCAAGATGGGAGACGGAGAATCAACGCGGAGTCCTGCGCCGCGCACGCGGGCTTTCCCGGTGGGGGCGCGTCGGCTACCGGCAAGGAATGACTCGTATTCGCCTCCTCGCCTTTCTCCTCCTCCTCCTGCCGGTCGCGGCGGGGGAGCGCCCGAACATTCTCTGGATCATCGTGGACGACATGTCGGCGGATTTCTCCTGCTATGGAAACACCGCGATCCGGACGCCAAATGTGGACAAACTAGCAGCGGAGGGCACAAGATTCAGCCGCGCATCGGTCACGGCACCGATCTGTTCAATCTGCCGCTCGGCGCTGATGACGGGACGCTACCAGACGAGCATCGGCTGCCAGAATCACCGCAGCGGGTCAACGAAGTTTCCCATCGTGCTCGCGTCGGACACGCCGGTGGTGCCGCAGCTTTTTCAAAAGGCCGGCTATCACACGAACAATCTCTCGCTGGCCGATTTCCTGAGCAACGGCGACAAGGCTGCCGTTGCCAAGACCGACTACAACTTCGTCTGGGACAAGGCCGCGACTTACAGTGCGAAACACTGGACGAAGCGCGAAGGCGGGCAGCCGTTTTTCGTCCAGGTTCAGCTCCACGGCGGCAAGAACCGCGGCCAGGCACCAGGCCCGCAGTGGCCGAAGAAAGTGAAGGACACACTCGGCGACATCACGCCGGAGTCAGCGGTAAAACTGCCGCCCTATCTTCCGGAGGATCCCGTGATCCGTGCCGACTGGCAGCAGTACCTCGACTGCATGCGTTATGTGGATTGGGAAGTCGGGCGCATCATGGATCGGCTCAAGGAAGCCGGCGAACTCGACCGCACCGTCATCTTTTTCATGACCGACCACGGCATCAGTCATGTGCGGAACAAACAGTTTCTCTACCAGGGCGGACTGAATGTTCCGCTCGTCATTCGCGGGCCGGGCATTGAAGCCGGCAAAGTGCGCACCGACCTCTTGGAGCACATTGATCTCGCGGCCACCTCGCTTGCCCTCGCCGGGCTTTCGGTGCCCGCGACGATGGAGGCCCGGGACGTTTTCGCCAAAGACTATCAGCCGCGGAAATACACCTTCGCTGCCCGCGACCGCGCGGACGAAACCGTGGACCGCATCCGTTCCGTGACGAGCGAGCGCTTCAAATACATCCGCAACTTCTATCCCTCACGTCCTTACCTCCAGCCCAACCGCTACAAAGACAGCAAGGCCGTCGTGCAAACGATGCGCCGGCTTTACGCGGAGAAAAAGCTGACACCGGAGCAGTCGCTCATCATGGCGGAGACGAGGCCGCGTGAGGAACTCTACGACCTCAAATCCGATCCATTTGAACTGAAGAACCTCGCCGATGACCCCGCATTCAATGAAGTCCTGACAGAACACCGCCGGCAACTCGACGCGTGGATCAAACGCACCGGCGACAAAGGCGCGACTCCCGAGCCCAGGGAAGTGTATCTCGACTATGTCAACGACGAGCGCCCCGAGGGCGGCAAAGGCCCCAAAGGCGGCGTCTTCGAAGAGAACATCACACTCATGCTGCGCTGGACGAAGGAGAAGCCGATGGAGCCGTGAACGGCCTCAGCCCCTGGCTGCCAGTGCTGTCGAAAAGGACGCGTGATCCCCGCTGGCCAGTCCGTGCTGGAGGACCGCGAGCGCCTGCTTCAAGTTGCCGGCCAGCAGGGCCTCGGAGTCGAACCACAGACCTGGAAAGACGCGGCTTTTCAGGATGCCGCAGGTATCCGGTGCGATCTCGCAGTAATCACCCTCCTTGAGTTCCCAAAGGACGAGGTGGCGATCTTCCGTGAGCCAAACGAGATGTTCCCGGACGCCGTTGCGGCGATAGGCGCGTTTCTTCTGATGCATGTCGTAGGCCGCCGTGCTGGCAGCGATTTCGATACAGAGTTCCGGTGCGCCTTCAATGTAGTCGTCCGGTGAAAACCGGGTCTGCCCTCCCGATTCAGGTGCAATAATGAGGCACAAGTCCGGCTGCGGCTCATTGTCGAGGTCGAGACGAACGGTGCTATTGTTGTAAAGTTCCACCCCGGGCGTCTCCGTTTCGTAAAACCCGACAAGGATATTGAGTCGGCTGTGCGGGCGGGCGTGTTTTTTGGCTCTTACTGGTGACGGCATATAGACAATTCCTTCGATGAGTTCCGCTTTCTTCCCGCTCCTCATCCGGTGGTAGCGGCGCTCGAACTCATCGCGGGTGAGCGAGTCGCCGGGCTGGAGCACGGGCAGCGCTTCCGGCGCAGCGTCCGGGCGGGCAGGAGGCGATTCGAGAGCAGCAGTCATGTTACGGAGTGTATCACCAGCAGCGGCCGTAGCAAGGAATGGAACAGGGTGCGCGCAGCCATTAGGATGCCGGTCCTGCTGTCACAGCGTCGCTCTCACAAAAAGCACGACCTTGCGCCCCGGTGGAGGCGGCGGACCGGCACCGGTTCGTGGAGCGGCCTCCGGCACCGGGCAAGGATCGGCAGTGCCGAAGAGTGCGGTTTGTCCGGCGCGCAGGAGCAGGGTGCCAGTCATCTTCATCGTGTGAAACCGCGGCTGAAGAGTCGTGGCCGTGCCTTGGCCAAAGGAGTCGCGCCCGGTGAACGTGGTGAATTGCGGCAGGAGATTCAGGTCAACAAAACAGGAGGGTGCCGCGGGATTGAGGACGGCAAGCGCGCCCGCAGCCTTCATCTGTTCAAGTTTGGCCGGCTGCGAAGCCAAAGCGAATTCCGTCGGATAAGGTTTTTCATGGATGGTCTCGATTTTGGCCCGCTGACCGCTGCGCACGACGAGCGTATTGATGTCGAGAAGAGTGGCCTTTCCGGCAGCGATCAATTCATCCACGGACTTGCGCAGCGCGGCGGCATCCTGCACAGACTGA
>JANNVM010000076.1:0-6330 GCA_031414455.1 Verrucomicrobiota bacterium | reverse complement strand
GCCCAGCCGTCCTTGTTCAGGTCCGGTGTGTAGGCGAAGAAGTTCTTCGAGTAGCCGCGCGGATCGAACGGCTTGCCGTCATAAATGGTGTGGCGTTTCTCAAACGCAGGCCCCTCCCACCAGTAGGGGCCATAGACGATGTCGTTTTTGCCGTCCTTGTTGAAGTCGCCGCAGCCGGCGCCTTCGGCGTGAAACTCGTCACACAGGCGGATGGTTTTCCATTTCACATCACCGGCAAAGACAACGGCGGAGGAGATGGCGAGAGCGGTAGAGAGGAGGGGGAGGGTTTTCATGACACCGCGTGTGTAGCAGACGGCGACGCGCTGGCGAGACAAAATCACGTCCGTGATCGCGCGATGGTTCTTCATCGTTGCGCGAGCGGCGGGCGTCGTCCGCCTGCCGTCTTTGGCTTCCAGCAGATGACGGCGACCTGCCCCTCATGGCACGACGACCACTTTGTAATAGTGACGCACCGGCCGTAATGGCGCCTCCACCACCAGCGAAGTCGGTCCCGTCATTCCCGGCAGGGTGGCGATGGTGGCCCACGTCGTCAGATCAGGCGAAACCTGCACCGCATAGTTTCGCGTCGGGCTGCCGTGCCATGTCAGGTTCAACACATTGAGGCCCGGCACTTCAGTGAGTTGCGGCGCGTGGAAATTGGAGACCGCACTCACCGGACTGCTGCCGGCGAGGTATTCGTCGCGGTTTGTCATCCCGTCGCCATCGGCATCGCCGCTGCCTTCATTTGCTGCCGCACTGAATCCATAGCGCGCCTCCCACGCATCACCCAGCCCGTCGTTGTCGAGGTCCATGCCGTCGTCCGACGCGCGGAGTTGCAAGAGGTCCGCCGCCGTGAGCACACGATTGTAGAACCGCACGTCATCCAGCCAGCCGTCGAAATACCCGCCGGTGCTGCCGTCGGCATTCGTTCGGTATTTGCCAAAGCAGAGCGGCAAGTCCGACGTGAGCGTTATGCCCGTGTAAAGCCGACTTCCTGCCTGCGCTCCGTCCACATAAAGCCGCAACCGGCTGCCATCGTAAGTCACCGCCAGATGCCGCCACACATTCGCGGCATACACGGCCGCACTCTCATACCCCTGCCCGCCCCCGCCCCAGTTCAGTCCTGCGCCGAACCTGCCGTTGCTGTTCGCATACAGCCCGAACCCCGCCTGCCCCGAACCATCCGGCCCCTCCGTGCTGATGATCCGCGTGCTCGCGCTGCCGTAAGTTCCGCTCGTCTTCACCAACGCCGTCCATGTGAAATTCGGCTGGCTGTGGAAGAACGCGCCGCTTGCCGTTGCCATGCCGTCACTCTCGGAAGCGACAAATCGCCGCGCGCCGTCAGACCGCCCCCACGAATCTGATCCTGCCGAGGCTCCCTGATTGGCCGCATTTAGCACTATAATTCCAAAGTCCTGACCGGGCTGCGGAACATTCAGTGGATAGTACGCCGCTAGACCCTGCCAGACATTGAAGGGGAAAGGTGACACCCTCACCGCCGCGTCTAAACTGGTCGCGGAGTCGATCCCGTTGGTGATCACCGCTGAATAGTTCCCGCTGTGCCACGGCTGCGCGTTCGGGATGGCGTAGCTGGATGAAGTGGCTCCGGGAATAGTGAGGCCGTCCTTCCGCCACTGCCATGTCAGCGTGCCCGATCCCTCCGCCGACGGCATGAGCGTGACACTTTGACGCTGGGCCACCGTGGCATTCGCCGGCTCCTGCGTAAACCCAGGCGACACATACACCGTAAGCACCGCCGGATCACTCGTCACACTTCCTCCCTCGTTGCTCACAACGACAGCGTAGCTGCCTGCATCAGTCGGCAGTGTGGCCGGAATCGTGTAGGTGGCCGCAGTCGCACCGTTGATGGGCACGCTACCTTTCTTCCATTGATACGAGAGGTTCCACCCATTGGCCGTCACCTCAAACATCGCCTGCTGTCCTTGCGTCACATTGAGCGGGGCTGGGTGGTTATTGATCATCGGCATTGAGATGATGCCGCTGCCTGTCAATGTAATATCGAAAGGGTTCATCGAGCCGGAGACGTTGCTGGCGATGTGAATAGCCGCAGTTCTTACTCCGGTGCTGCCGGGGGTAAAAGCGACAGTGAATGTGGCAGTGGCCGCGCCGACGGGAATGCTCGTGGCACTCAGCGCGCTCACGGTGAAGTCCGCATTGTCCGGCCCGTCCTTGATCACCATGAGACTGGTCAGGTCGGCACCACCGGGATTCGTGATGGTAAAGGTGAGCGGCGCGCTGCTGCTGCTCACGGGCACGGTCCCGAAGGCCACACTGCTAACTTCATCGGTCAGCGGGCTGCTTTGCGCGACAGCGATGTCTGGGCCGGCGAGGAAGACGACATTACTGACGATAATGTCATCGATAGTGTAGTTGCCTTCAAAGTTAGGCGTTCCGCTGCCAGGGCTATTGTCATCCACCCATGCGATGTAGAGGTCGGCACCGTTGGCGACGACTCCAGTCAGGGCGATGGTGGCAGTGGCGACGGGGCCATCGGGTGCGCCGAAAGGACCGTTCAGCCGGGTCCAGCTTCCTGCGAGGCCTGTCTTGCTGAAGTAAACGTGGATGCCGGCCAGCGGATCAGTGCCGACGGCTCCAGTTCCAGGTCCGGAGTCCACGGGGCTGCCCAGCGTCCACGCCAGATCCAGAGAGGAGATGGCACTGCCGGTGTTGTTTTGGAAGCGTCCGATGAGTGCATGGTAGCGGACGCCCGTCGGGCCGGTCAGCATGCTGCCGGGGGCGACGACGTGCCGGATGGGTGCTACCAGAGTGGACGCAGCCGGCTCAGTGGCGATGGAATTGCCAGCAGCGGCCCAGTTGGTGGCGGTGGCAGGCCACGCGAGACTCGCCGAGATCCCGGTGGTCGCATTGTCCATTTGGTTGGCCGCTGTCCCGAGATTGGTGAGATCTCCACCCCCGCCAGCGACGGATACAGAAGCAAAATCGGCTCCGGACGGAACGGTGGCGAAGTCAACGGTGACGCCACCGGCGGGGAGACTGACCGCAGCGGTGGCGGGCCCGGTAAGGGCCGCAAGGAGCGGCAGGCTGGCTGCGAGCCCTAGCCAGAGCAGGAATCGGATCATGTGGTTCAGTTTTTGTTTGTTGGGTAATTATCAACTAACTGCGGCGATTCTGTCCGAATTCCATTGCCACTTGGATGCGACGTGAAAATGTTTTGCCCCTAACTATAAATGGGAGCGCGTTGCCTTGCAGGTTCGCCGGCGAAACACCCCGCGAATACGTATTGTCCAGGAACAACGGAGTGCGGCTGTAGGAAGCAACCGGCCACCACCGATAGTTGAGGAAGCTGCTGGCATAGAGGCGCTTGCAGAGGGAGTGACTTCAGCGGCTTCTGTTTACTCGGGGCGGTTGTGCAGCGGGGAGCGGGGTGAATGGAAGCAACGGGCCAAACCAGTAATTGAGAAAACGCGATTTGCAGGGCGTCCTCGAAGTCCTTCATGTTCATATGCTGTGTCCGCTGCACATCGGAAGTGCTCACGCCGGCTACACTGGCCCAGGCCAGCACATCCCGGATAAAATCCCAGGCATCCTGCCGGGTCTGCTGACTCTCAATAATGTAGAAGGCATTCGACAGGGTATGCACGGCGAGGAAGCCCTCATTCCACGGCTGGCCGCAGGCGGCGATGACTCGGCTGCTGTCCGGCTCGCCGGCTCGTTTCAGAAAGACATCCAGCAGCACATTGGTGTCGAGAAAGATACGCATGGAGTCATTTCACATGCTTCTCCAGCAGCCGGGCGGTGCGCTGTTGGCGGAGGATTTCCTCCGAAAGCCCGGCTCCGGCTCCGGTCCACCGCTGGAGGAACCGCTGCACGGCCTGCTGCTTATCGGGCGCCGGCGTGCGCCTGTCGTTTTGACGTTGCTGAATGGACACCACAAAGCGGACGACAGCTTCCCGTCCGGAGTCGTCGAGGTCTTCAATGCCTGAGATAATCTGTGCGGCGGTCATAGAAGGACAGTCGCCTTTCCACTGGCTGGAGCAAGCAGGAATCCGGCTGGTGCAGAGGGCGGCGCGGAGCCATAAAACCAGGTGGGGCGAGGCTCCTGCCGAGCCCATTCATCCGCGGGCGGAGGAGGCGCGGAGCTTTGCGTGATCGTCAGAGAGAGTCTCCGCGGCGGGAGCCAACACGACGAATCAGCGCGGCGGACGGAGACTCGCATTGTTGCCGCGGAAAGTCGTCATGGCGGAGCGACCTGACCAACTCCGCACCGCCCGGCCCTGAGAGGCCGGCATTCTTGAATTCGGCTCAGACGCAGCATTCGCCCCACCTGGTTTTGATGCGCCGGCGACGGTGGGAACGGGTAAATACTTGCGGACGGGAGGGCTGTGCGTAGTTTGCGCTCATGATTCTCGAAACCCTTCCCGCCGTTCAGGTTTTGACCGCGCCGCAGAAGCGGCAGCTTGCGGAAGAACTGTTTGATGAGGTGCTGCCGCGCCAGCCGCTGACGCCGGACGATGACGCCCTGGAGCGGCTGCTGGATGCGCGGGTGCAGGCGTGGCGCAGCGGGGCGGAACCGGCGGCTCCGTGGAGCGAGGTCCGGGATCGCCTCAACGCAGCCCGCCGATGCGTGAGATAGTCGTTCTCTCCGGGGCCGAGGCGGACCTCCTGGGCATCTACTGCTGGATGTAGGGGTTGAGCACGGAACTCGCCGATCATTTCGATGCGGCGGTGCAGGAAAGCCTCACCCTGCTGGCGACACAGCCGTTGATGGCCACTGCTTTTCGCGGCCCCTATCATCGGCTGCTCGTCTCCGGCTTTCATTGCTACGGCATTTTTTACTCGCTGGAAGGCAGCACGCGGTTGTGCGTCGCCGCTGTGCTCGACTTACGGCAAAATCCCGGGGCCATCCTGCGTCGGCTCGGCTTGGCGTAACTTGTCCTTTTCGCAAGCAGGGCACCGGTCTTCTG
The DNA here is from genome assembly GCA_031414455.1 of Verrucomicrobiota bacterium. Classification (GTDB taxonomy): domain Bacteria; phylum Verrucomicrobiota; class Verrucomicrobiia; order Verrucomicrobiales; family V1-33; genus V1-33. Next base: position 1,384 of record JANNVM010000076.1, on the reverse strand, counting down.
CGAGACGCCAGCAGTCTTGAAGTGGACTCCGCAGGAGCGTCGCCCCGCCTCGTTTTGATCCGCCTGCGGCGGTAGCTTGCGCCGGCGTTGTCAGAACAATTTCCCAAACGCCTGCCGCGTCCCAATCCAAAGCCAAATCACGCGATCTCCCTCCCGCTCACAGACCGCACGGTATTCGCCGCCAAAGCGCACCGACCAGAAATTGCCGGGGCCTTTGAGTTTCTTGAAGCGCAGGCTGGTGTGATCCGGGTTGGCCATGAACAGGCCGTAGGCCTGCCGTGCCTGCGCCCTGACATCCGGCGGGAGCCGGTGGTAGAGCCGCCAGAATTCCGCTTTGCCGAGCGAGATCACAGCCGCGAGGGATCGAAGGGCTGCGCCTCGCCTCGCGCCGGGTCGGCGGCCCAGCGTGCGAAGTTGGCCGTGCGCTGCGGGTCGTTCAGCAGTTCCTCCCACTCCGCCTCCACGGTTTCATCCACTTCATGCAGCCGGCCGGATTCCTCCTGCGCAGCGAGGAAGCTGGCGTAGTCCACCACGGAGGTGCGGCGCTCCGGAGGGAGCTTCCTCCATGCGTCTGCAAACGCGTCCGGGACTTCGATAGTGAGGACTGAGGGCATAGGTGGAAATTACCGCCTCTGCTCTGGATGTCGAACAGGATTTCGCCGGCAGGAAGCTCCGCGCCGCCCGCCGTTGAGAAACCGGCAATCTTGAAGTGGACTCCGCAGGAGCGTCGCCCCGCCTGGTTTTGATGCGTCTGCGGCGCGGGGCGTTCCAACACAGGCGGCCAGCAGTATCAGGGCTCGTTCGGCTTTGCTCCGGGCGGACCTCCCTGACGGGCGGCGGCTTCGCGCAGTTTGTCCTTTTTGCTTTTGCGCCGGCCCTTGATGCCTCCCGTGCCCGGGGAAGGCGGCGGAGCGATTTCGGTTGGTTCGAAGCCGGGGATTTGTTCACGGGGAATGGCGAGTTGGTGCCGCTTCTCAATCAGGCAAAAGTGCGCGTGGGTTTCCGCGGTGACGAAACTAACTGCGAGGCCTGGCTCCCCTGCCCTTCCTGTGCGTCCGATGCGGTGGGTGTAATCCGTCGCCGACCGCGGCAGGTCGTAATTCAGGACTACCGGCAACTGGACAATGTCGAGGCCGCGGGCGGCGAGGTCGGTGGCGACGAGCACGCGGATCAGTGAGTTCTTGAAGTCATCAAGCGCCTGGCTCCGCGCGCCCTGAGTCAGATCGCCGTGAAAGGCGAGGGCGCTGATGCCATTCTGCCGCAGCTTTTCAGCAATGTGGCCGGCGCTGTATTGTTTGGCGACAAAAACCAGCACCCGGTTCCAGCCTTCCGACTTAATCAGGTGCCGCAGCAGCGGGGTGCGTTTGGCCGTGTCCACTTCAAT
>JANNVM010000075.1:0-3525 GCA_031414455.1 Verrucomicrobiota bacterium | reverse complement strand
CGGTCCGCGGTCGCCGCGGGCCGGGAAGTGATAGCGCACCTTGCAGGCTTTGGCGAAACTCTCCTTGCCAAGCTCCGTGCCGCTGATTTCTATTTTCGTGGGGTAGTCGAGTTTCAGTGCCCGCAGCGGCAGATTGAATCCATGGCAGCAGAAGTCGCCGAGCGAACCGCTGCCAAAGTCGTACCAGCCGCGCCACTGTACCGGATGGTAAATGTTCGCCTTGTAGGGCCGCACCGGTGAGGTGCCGAGCCAGAAGTCCCAGTTAAGCCCTGACGGAATGGCATCGCTTCCTTCCGGACGGTCCACGCCGCTCGGCCAACTGTGCTGGGGATGCCAGACGTGAATCTCCGTGATGACTCCGAAGAATCCCGCAGCGATCAGTTCCATGCTGCGCCGCAGATTCGCGGACGCACTGCCCTGATTTCCCGTCTGTGTGATCACCTTTGCGGATTTCGACATCTCCCGCAGTTGCCGCGCTTCGGCGATCGTGTGCGTGAGTGGCTTCTCACAATAGACGTGTTTGCCCGCCTGCATCGCGGCCCGGCAGATGGGAGCATGCCAGTGGTCGGGCGTGGCGATCACGACGGCATCGAGCGACTTCTCTTTTTCGAAGAGCACCCGGTAGTCTTCGTAAGCTGCGGACTTCGCGACACCGTCGCCATGCCGCTTCTGCGAACCGGCGATCTGTCCGGCGTCCACGTCGCACAGGGCCGACACGTGGTGCCCGAGTTCGAGGATGCGGCTGACATGTCCCTGGATTTGTCCTCCCATGCCGATGAAGGCCACATTCAGTTTTGCGCTGGGCTTCTTTTCCTGACCGCGGAGCATACCGCCCGGGAGGATGAGCAGGGAACCGGCGGCCGTGCCGGCAGTCTTCAAAAGAGAACGGCGGGAGAGGCGGCGATTGGGGGCGGCTTTCATGTCAGTGCTTCGGAGGGGAATCTACTTTGGCGCTTTGGCTTTCCCGTCCCAGCTCTTTTGTGCTGTCTCCAACTGCGCGGCGCTCAGGCCGAATCCTTTCAGCACTCCCGTCGCCATCATGCGGTTTCCGGCGGGATTCATGTGAACGCCGTCACCGGTCAGCAGATTGCCTTTTTTGTCAGGGCCGGCTTTGGTGATGGCGGCCTGCATGTCGGCATTCAGATCGGCGAGCAGGCATTTCTTTTCTTTGGCGAGGGTGCGGAGGAATTCATTGTAGGTGGCGAGCTTCTGATTGTTCGCATTGGGCTGGTCTTCACCGATCATCGTCGATGTGAGGATCATCACCTTGATTCCGCCGGCCTGACACTTATCCACGATCTGGGTGATATTGACCTTATATTTGTCGAGCGGCACGCCGTTTTCCCCGTGCCAGACATCGTTCACGCCGCAGCTCAGGGTCATCCAGTCAGGTTTCTTACTGAGAACATCTTTCTCCAGGCGTGCCAGCATGTCATTGGATTTGTGGCCGCTGATGCCGGCGGGGATGAGTGTGGCTTTCACACCGACCGCCTCCAGTCCACGGATTGTCAGCGTCACATAGCCGTCAGGACCAACGCCGCCCTGCGTGATCGAATCGCCCATGAAGGCAATTTTTTGCCCATCCTTTACGGCCAGTTCGCCGGCCTGCACGGTGCTCGTCAGGAGCATTGCCGCGAGGGTCATTTTCAAAGAGTGCAGCATTCGTTTCACGGGACTGCTGTGGAGAGTGATGGGATTCAGGATGCGCATAGAAGTGGGAATGTGTTGTGGATTTTGACGATATGGGAGGCGTGAATGGTACAGTGAATTGGTAACAACGCTCCCGGCAACACGATGATTTCGACGGATGTGCGGCGTTTTCCGTTCCGGTATGATTTAACGCCGCCCCCCAAGGCGTATCCCAGTCATGAAACATCGCTTCTTCGCCTTTGTCGTGTCGCTGCTCGTCCTGACCGGGCTTTCCCGGGCAGCCACACTCACGCTGACTGCGCCGCTGGACTATCAAGTCAGCCAGCGGAAAACGAAACTCACCGGCGCCATCACCATTAGTGGCAGCGTTATTGATGGAGGCGCTGCTGCCACCACCATCGAGGCGCGACTTACCACCGGCGAGAGGGCGGGGAAGTGGATGAAACTGCCGGCCGCTTTCACGGGTGCTGCCTTCAAGGCACAGATGGAATCACCGGCCGGCGGCTGGTACCGGATGGAAGTGCGTGTCCTCGGAGACGGGAGAGTTGTTGCCGAAAGTGCTGTCGCACATGTCGGTGTGGGCGAGGTATTTGTGGTTGCCGGGCAGTCCAACTCCGCGAATCACGGGGAAGAGAAGCAAAGCCCGAAAACGGGCAGGGTGGCTTCGTTTGATGGTCAGCGCTGGCAGGCTGCCAGTGATCCCCAGCCGGGCGCGAGCGGCGGCGGCGGGAGTTTTTTGCCACCATTCGGCGATGCGATGGTGCAGCGCTGCAACGTGCCGGTCGGATTCGTCGCGTGTGGCATTGGAGCCACCAGTGTGCGCGAGTGGCTGCCGAAAGGCGCGTCATTTGCTAATCCGCCCACGCTCACCGGCCGCGTGCAGCAATTGGCCGGCGGCAGGTGGGAGAGCAAAGGCGAGGCCTTCGATATGCTGATGGCGCGCATGAAACCGATGGGTTTGCACGGGTTCCGCGCCGTCCTTTGGCATCAGGGCGAGAGTGATGCCAACCAGGCCGACACGACGCGCACGCTGCCGGGGAATCTTTATCGCGAGTATCTGGAGCAGATGATCCGTGAGTCCCGCCGCGGAACCGGCTGGGATGCGCCGTGGTTTGTCGCGCAGGCGAGCTATCATGTGCCGGGCGACGAAGCCTCGCCCGATATTCGCGCGGCGCAGGCGTCGCTGTGGAAGGATGGCATCGCTTGCGAAGGCCCTGACAGTGACGCCCTCAAAGGGGAACTCCGGGAGAACGGCGGTAAAGGAGTTCACTTCAGCGGGCCCGGTCTGCGCGAACACGCGGCGCGCTGGGCGGAGAAAGTTGGCCCGTGGCTGGAGCAGCAGTTCGCGGCGGAACTGCCCGCCGGTGCGGTCCTTGATCTGGATGCCGATCACGGCGTCACGGTTGCTGACGGTGACCGGGTCACGCTCTGGCAGAACCAGATCACCGGATTCTCCGCCCGCGATTTCGTCTCCCGTGACGAAGGCCGCAGGGAGCCCGGCTCCGGCCGCCCGTCGCTGCGCAAGAGCATCAGGGAAATTAACGGCCACGGCGCGCTCGTATTCCGTCAGCAGGAACTCGTTTGCATGGATGAGGACGCATTCGATTCCCTGACACAGGGAAAAGGCTGCACCTGGCTGGCGATGCTGGCCGCACACGAACAGCGCGTCGGATTAAAGGATGTGAACTCCTTTTTCGGCAACCTCCGGAACAGTGACAACTACGAAGGCCTCTGGGGATGTCTCGGCGACGACAACTCCGTGTGGTGGGGCCCGCGCAACGGCCTAACGTTTGGCCGCTTCGATGAAAACAAACCGCAACTCACCGGACCAAAACTTGATCGGGGGCGCTTCACCATCGTCGCCGGCCGCATGGC
>JANNVM010000074.1:0-2059 GCA_031414455.1 Verrucomicrobiota bacterium | reverse complement strand
GTCGCGTTGACGGCACCGCCGTTGCTGGTGTTCCGCTTGTCATCGGGATAGGTGAATGGGTCGAACGTCAGCGCCTGATACACCGCTTCCTGGCCAGGGCCTTTGCTGAAATCCATCGTGTAGCGATGCGTCTGCGTGAAGACATCCACGCCGTCCGTGCCCGGATCGCCATCCGCGGCTTCCTGGAATTCCAAACCCTGGCGCTCCCACACTATCTTCTTCCCGGTCGGATCGTATTTGCGCAGCAGCGCGCCGCCCGTCCAGCCCATACGCGGGGCCATTGCGATGTAGAGACAGCCCGTGTCGTCGAAGGTGATGGCGCGCGGGAAATAGAGATGCGCGGCATCCACCCGGCCCGCGATTTTATTTTTATACACGCCGCCGAGTTCGCCGAAGCGACCGGCCGGCTTGCCTTGAGCGTCGAAGATCCACACGCATTGATTCGGCCCGGCGTCGCAGACATAGAGCTGGCCGGTCAGCGGATGAATCGCCATGTGGCCCGGCTCCACGACGCTGTCGAGCGTGATGGTGCGTTCCGCGACTTGCTTTCCGTCCACGGTGAAGTAATGAATCTTCCCTGGATGCTCGCGGTCAGGCGGCTTGCCGTCGGGACGTGATTCGAGCGAAGTGCCGTCCACGCCCGGCTTGCCATCCGCCGCCGGAATCTGAGGCGTTTCGGGCGCGGTGCCTTGACGTTGCACGACCCAAAGCCCGCCTTTGCCATCAAGCGCAATCCGACTGGGACGCGGCGAACGGAAGCTCGCGACTTCCGCGAGGCTGGCCGCATCGAGAACGATCACGCGCTCGTCGTAGGCTTCTGCCACATAGACCTTGCCGCCACCTGCTGCGAGTCCGGTGATGTGCTTGAGTTTGCCTGAGAGTCCGGGCACTTGGTTCTTGGCGGAGCTGGGGGAAGCGGCTGTGTTGGACGGATCAAGCCGCTCCAGCGTTGTCGTGCCGTTCCAATTGCCGCCCGAGCCTTCGAAGATGAATTTGCCATCCGCCGCGACCGTGCTGCTGCCGCCGTTCTTGAGCTGATACATCCAGAGCAGATTGCCCTCGAGATCATAAACCGAGGAGTCGAGCGCTTCATTCTGTCCCACCACGCGGAGGCGCGGCTCCTTGCCAGAGCGGTCGAGACACAGCCCGGTGATCTGCATCTGGACGTGGCCCTGGTAATACTGTGAGGCATACGTGTTGCCCAGCCACGACGTCACGTAGGGCAGCTTCACCGGCTGCTCGATGCTGAAGCTATCCATCGTCGCCGCTTCCAGTTCATTGCTGTCGTGCTGCGCATTCACCACGCCGACCAGCACTTCCTCCGGCAGACCGGGGCTGAACCGCGTTCCGCCAAAGTGCATCAGGTTCCACTCCTTGCCATCCGCCGAGTAGTAACTCGCCACGCTGTCGCGATGCCGGATGATCCGCACCCAGCACGGCACCGTCTGCACATGCGAAACATCACCGGGCTGCCACGCCGCGACGCCATCCGTCTGCCGGGCCGTCATCGCCGGACCATTGCCGAAGCGGAAACCATTGAAGGCATTCTTGAGAAAGCGCGCGTCCGCATTCGTGCTCGTCCGCACCATCAGCCCCGCGCCGACAGAATTCTGCGAAGCCGCCGTGACTCGACAAGTGGCGACGAAATCGCCTTTCACCGGAGTGTAGGAGAAAGTTCCGCGGTTCTCCGTCGCTTCCCCGATGCTCTGAATCGTGAACGCCTTCGTGGCGGCATCATAGTTGACCGCGCCCGGCTGGCGCACGGTGCCGATGTCCGCCGCCGCCCAGCCTTCCGGGAGGTTGGTGGCGGTGGCGGCGGCAATGGCAGTGTCAGCCGCCCAAGTGGACGTGATTGAAATCAGGGAAAAAAACAGGGTGAGGATTCGCATACTACTAAATGCCGGAAGGAGCATGATCGTGGACAACAATAGTTGGCGCCCGCGTCCTATTTGTTTGCCGACCATAAATAATCCGGCCGCCCGCGTTCCACCTGGGTCTCCAATTCCTTTTGGCTCAGGGCGCGATTCCAGACCGCCAGTTCATCCATGCGTCCATTGAA
>JANNVM010000073.1:0-5820 GCA_031414455.1 Verrucomicrobiota bacterium | reverse complement strand
TTATTCCTTAATGAGGAGTCCCACGACATCAAGCAACTGCTCGGTCGAAAAAGGTTTGTGCAGCAGATGGTCGGCCCGGTTTTGCTGCTCATCCAGGGTGGGAATGGCAAATCCACTCGTGATAATGACGGGAATGCCGGCGGTAGCGGCCGACTGTTTCAGCATTCGCAGCGCCCGCATTCCATTTCCACCTGGCATCATAACATCCATGATGATGAGTTTCGGACGCTCACTCATGGCCACAGCCGGCACATTGCTGCCGCTACTGCAAAAGATCACTTCCCCGTAGCCACCCGCCTGAAGTCCCAACTCGATAAACCGCCTCATGGGAGGCTCATCGTCAACGACAAGTATCTTCCCGCCTTTGGTTCTGGCAGGCACCGGTCCTGACTCCGGCTTAAGATTGCGTTGGAGGGTGGTTGTCATTTTTCATGGATACGATCAGTTGAAAGATACTGGCATTATAGAAACTGGCAACCTTTCCGTAAATTTTAGTAGATTGGGGAACCTTGCGGTCCCCTGCATGCGTCTGGACCCGCTGCAGAAGCCCCCCTGGACTACGGTGCCGCGACCTTCAAAATCCCCTGCATGAGCCGCCAGTGGGCGGGAAAGGTGCAGAGGAGGACGTAGTCCCCCGGCTCGGACGGAGCCCGAAAAATAAGTGTCTCCTTCTCGCCGCGGGCGAGGAGGCGAGTTTTGTAGAGGACTTCCGGAATATCGGGCACGAAGCCCCGGGCGAGGCCTTTGGGGTCGGTCATCATGGCGTCGGCAGCGGCGCCGGCTTTCTCAAGGCTGCCGGGGGCGCAGACGACGACGTTATGCGGCTGCTCGCCAGGGTTCTCGAATGTCAGCGCGATGACGGTGCCGGCGGCGGCGGTGAGTTCCTTCTGGTCGTAGATGAGTTGCAGCGCATCCGCTTTGAGTGAAAGGGGCACGGGGGCTTCGAAGGCGATGAGCACTCCCAACTTGTCCTTTGCCCCGGGGACATTGGCCGCGAGGTTTTTGGCCAGGGTGATGGCATCCGTAAAGGAAGCATCAAGGCGGTCAGTGAGGGGGATTTTGGGCAACTGTTCCAGGAGCACGGAGGCTGCTTTCGTTAGGGCATCGGCGGAAGCCTTGCTGAGGTCGAGGTCCTTCAATGCACTGACTGCTGCGGCGCGCAGGTTCGCATCCGAAATGAGCGGGAGGAGTTTCTTGAATTTTTCCGCCTCCCTGCCGGGCACCATGGCGAAGGCGCGGACGAGGGCAGCATGAAGCGCCGGACCGGTGCCGGTGGTGACCGGGATTTCCATCCTCGCGGCAGCGGGGCCGTGATTGAAAGTGAAAACCGGATGTCGCGCGGTGTCGAGAATCGTGAGGCGGAATCCGTCGAGGCGCTTGCCGAGTTCACTGACGGGATCGTTGCGGTTGGTAAGGGCGATCCTCTCAATGGGCGCAACACTTCCGAGGTCCACTTCCCACCAGGGATTCGTCTCGTCGATCTCCGTATGTGTGGTGGTGCCCCGGCCCCATTCACCGTGGGTACCACCGTCAATGGCGCGGCCGGCGACGCCGCCAAAGGCAGTGCTGCTTTGCGTGGCGGTGCCGCTCATGGCGAGGTTTTTGCCTCCGGAATAGACTTCCACTTCTGTCAGACTGAGTGTGCCTTTGCGCGGGAGTTCGATGCGGACGAATCGTCCGGCGGCGGGGCCGTCTTTGCCTATTAGGGAATCGGGCAGTTTGTCGAGCAGCGCGGCAAGGCGGTCGCCCATCGTGCCGCGGACTTCCGCATTCGGGATCAGGCGCAGGGCATTGCACAGAGCGGTAAGGCCCGCCGGATCATCCTTCACCATGTCCCACGCACGATTGCCGCCGTCGGCGGGTATCAGTGCGGCGAGCGCGGACTCTTTGATGTCCTGACTCTTTGCTTCCGCCGCAAGTTTTGTCAGGACCGGAGCCGCAGCCGCGAGTTCTTTGGCATCCCACGATGCGAGCAGGCTTGCGAGGGCACTGCCATGGGCTTGTGGCAGAGCGGCAAGCATCACGTCCACAGCGGATTTGCCGTCCACGGTCAGCGCCTTCACGGAGGCCGTGAGCACCCCGGCACTCATGCCTTCACGACGCAGGATTTCCGCGTGGACCACGGGAGATTTGGGGATGGTGAGGATCTCTCCGTTAGTGAAGCGTCCCAGCAGCCATGCCTGGCCCCCCGGATTTTCGGCGGCGAACGGTGTGCCTTTGGCGATGGCCTCCTTCCAGTAAGGCTCCACGGCGCGCATCGTTTCCTTCAGCGCGTAGTCAATGTAGTAGTCCGTGGTGTGTTTCACCGCCTCCAGCGCGATCTCCACGCCAACGATGCTGTGAAGGAAACTGGCGGCAACGACGGCCTCCATGCGCACTGCGGGATCCCCGTCATTGGCCGCCGCCTTCAACAGCGCCGCACTGTCAGGAATGCGGTCGTGCCACGACCGCAGCACATGAACGCCGGCGGCCCGCGCCCGTGGTTCTTTGCTGGCGAGCACCTTTTTCAGGAGCCCTGCGTCCACGGCGGCATGCCATTGCTGGACCCACAGGCATTCGAGCTGGAGGTGCTCGCGCCGGGCATCGTTCTCCGGCAGGGTCTTGAGAAACTTCCCGATCCCCACCAGCACTGCCGGGGTATCGAACCCGGCCAGCGCGCGGCGGACGCGGTAGCGCGTGCGGTCTTCGCAGGAGCGGAGAAGTTCAAGGTGCTCCAGAATTCCCGCACCTTCGATTTTCGCGGGTTTAACGAGTTCGCGGCCCTTCGCCGTAATGCGCCAGATGCGTCCATGCGCTTTGTCGCGCTTTGGATCCCGCAGACTGAACTGCATGTGACCGATGATGGGGTTATACCAGTCCACGATGTAGAGCGCGCCGTCCGGCCCAAACTGCAGGTCCACGGGGCGGAAACTGGGATCGCTGCTGAAGATGAGATCCTTCCACTCCTCCGACTTGAATCCGCTGCCGTCGTCCACCACGCGGAACATCCGCGTGCCCTGGAAACCAATGTTGTTATTCAAGAGCCACCACTGCTGATATTCGTCGGGGAAGTGGCTGCTGCTGACGACCTCGCAGCCGGCCGTGGGACGCAGATGAGCCTTCCTGTCGGTGAAGCGCTCCATGTTGCTGTGCTTCTGCGGATAAGGCAGCCACCCGCTGCAGGCATTGCCGTAGTGATTGTCGCCGCCGCTGGCGTCGGCGATGTAGTTCCGCCCCCACTGATCCCACACCTGCCCCCATGGATTGGCGTAGGGATAGGTGACATAGACGCTGAGATTCTTCGTGCGCGGCTCGTAGTTGAGCACGCCGGCATTTTCGAGGCGCACCGGGCCCCGGGGCGTCTCGATCTGTGAGTGGTGGAACGTGCCCTCCATCATGTGCAGCCCTCCCCCGGGGCTCCACTCGAATGCACTGATCGCGTGATGGCTGTCCTCGGTGCCGAATCCATGCAGCACGGCGCGCCGCACGTCTGCCTTGTCGTCTCCGTCCGTGTCCTTGAGAAAAAGCAAATCCGGCTCGGCGGAGATATAGGCACCCCCGGTAACCAGTTCGATGCCGATGGGGATGTAGAGTCCGTCCGCGAAAACCCTGCTCTCATCCGCTTTGCCGTCGCCATCCTTGTCTTCCAGGATGAGCACCTTGTCCTGCGGCTCCTCACCAGGGAGGAGATGCGGATAGGTGGGAATTGTCGTCACCCACATGCGGCCTCTGGCATCGAACGCCAGCTGCACCGGCTTCTTCAGATCCGGGAATTCCACCTCGCTGGCGAACAGGTTGACCTCAAAGCCGTCAAGGATGGTGAACGTCGCCTTCTCCTCCTCCGGCGTATTGACCTTCGGCTCCGCCTTCATCGTCGTCGGCGTCTCCGGCACCGGCTTCAGATTGGAATCGTCCACCTTTTTGGGCACCGCCTTTCCCTGGGCGATGTCCCACACCCTGCGCTCGCGGTTGGCCACCATCCCGTCAAGCCGCTCCATCTCCGGAGGAAAGCTCACGGTTCCGAACGGAGCCGCGCGGCCGCCATAAATATAAAACGGATTGATCGGCCGGTGACGGTAAAAGAACTGCTGACTCTTCTCATTCACCGCCGAGCGGAGCGTCTCCATTTTCTCCTGCGTCCACTTGTCTTTGAGGTCCCGCGGCGAGCCAAAAAGAAGGAAGTCCAGCGCGCTGCCGGCGAATCGCTCACCATCCTCATTGAGGTGGATTCCGTTCATCGTCAGTTTCCGCTTTGGCTCCCTGCGGTATTGCGCCAGCAACGGGTGAAAGATGTCCGCGAATTCCACTTCCTTCGCCTTACAGACGCCGGCCATGACCGTAACAAAATTCTCCATTACAGCATTGTGCCTTGCCGCCACCGGCATGCCGGGAAGATCCACCTGTTCGTGGGCCACGGGCGAAATGAGCACGAGCAGCGGCGGCGCAGTGCCGTCATATTTCTGTGTCAGGGTTTTGTCTATGAACGCTTCCAGATCCTTCTGAAACTGCGGCAGCGGCGTCTCAAAACTCTCGTTCAACCCAAAGCAGGCGAGAATAACGCTGGCTTTGTATTGGGTGAGGAACTGATCCTGCGTCGGACAGTCGAGCGGACGCGGCTTGAGTGTCAGGGTATCCGCAGACCATGAGAGATTGCGGACGACGATTTCCTTGTCGCCCTGCCGCGCGTGAAGCAGCGCCTCAAAGTGGCCGCTGAACTGCAGGCGCTCCCCGAAGGTGTTGCCGATGACACAGACGCGGTCGCCCTTTTTCAGGTCGAGCGCGGAGGCGGTGGAGAGAGTGGCAAGGAAGGCGAGGGATCGGAGGAACTGGAGGTGCTTCATGGTGAATGGCCGGAGCGGCGGAAAGATAGACGCATTCCGCCAACGCGGAAGCTGAATCACGCGGTCCTGCCGGTGATTCTGCAGAACCCGCTGATCGCCCGCTATAGGCCGCCGGTAAATCCCATCACTCCGCGGTGCAAAACATTCATTTGTTCAGCCGGCCCCTTGCCTCGCACCGCTCCCCGTGCCAATGGCGCGGCCCTATGAGCACCCGGAAAACGAAATCACCGAATCTGCACCGCAATCACAGCGCCATCCTCGTGGATGGTCCGGACCGCGCCGCCAGCCGCGCCATGCTGCATGCCGTCGGTTTCGGGCGCGGGGATTTTAAGAAGAACCAGATCGGTATCGCCAGCACATGGAGTCAGGTCACGCCGTGCAACATGCACATTGATAAGCTCGCACTGGAAGCCGCCAAAGGCGTGGAGGCCGCGGGCGGAAAGAGCCTCATCTTTAATACCATCACGATCTCCGACGGCATCAGCATGGGCACGGAGGGCATGAAATACAGTCTGGTCAGCCGTGAAGTGATCGCCGACAGCATCGAGACCGTGGTGGGCTGCGAAATGCTCGACGGGTTTGTCGCCATCGGCGGCTGTGACAAAAACATGCCGGCCTGCGCGATGGCGATGGCGCGGCTCGACCGGCCCTCTGTTTTCGTCTATGGCGGAACGATCAAACCCGGCTGCCACGACGGCAAGGACGTGGATGTGGTCAGCGTCTTCGAAGCCGTGGGCCAGCACGCGGGCGGAAAAATCACTGACAAGACGCTCAGTGATATCGAGCAGTGCGCCATTCCCGGCCCCGGAAGCTGCGGCGGCATGTACACCGCCAACACCATGGCCTGCGCGATCGAAGCGCTCGGCCTCTCTTTGCCTAACTCCTCGGCTCAAGCGGCCGTGAGCGACGAGAAACTCATGGACTGTTTCGACGCCGGCGCCGCCGTGCTGCACCTCATCAAGCGCGGCATCCGCCCTTCGGATATTCTGAGCCGCGAGGC
>JANNVM010000072.1:0-2030 GCA_031414455.1 Verrucomicrobiota bacterium | reverse complement strand
TCACGACCGCCGCGCCCTGCTCGCCTCACTGGACGACTGGAAACGCAAGGTGGGCGACAGCGATGCCATCGCGGGCATGAGCGCCATTCAGCAGCAGGCCTTCGATGCCCTGCACCGCGGCGTGTTCGATGCCTTCGATCTCTCCCGCGAAGATCCCCGCCTCATCGAACGCTACGACACCGCACCGCTGCTCCCGCGCGAACGCATCAGCGACAAGTGGAAGAACATCGACCACTACGCCACCAACGCCCTAACGCTTGGCCGGCAGCTTCTCCTCGCCCGCCGCCTCTGCGAGCGCGGTGCCGGTTTCGTTACCGTCACCACCAGTTTCATCTGGGACATGCACGCCGATGTGAACAACGCGCCCATGACCACGGGTATGGAATACGTTGGCAGACCGTTCGACCACGCCGTTTCCGCGTTCATCGAAGACATTGAAGCCCGCGGCCTGAGCGACAAAATCCTGCTCGTCTGCTGCGGCGAGATGGGACGCACTCCCGCCATCAACAAAGACGGCGGCCGCGATCACTGGGGCAACCTCGCACCGCTCCTCCTCTACGGCGGCGGCCTGAAAATGGGTCAGGTCATCGGCCAGTCGTCGCGCGACGGCGGCGAGCCCGCCTCACAGCCGGTGACCATGAAAGACCTGCTCGCCACCATCATGCATTCACTGATGGACATCGGCCAGGTCCGCCTCATGCCAGGCATCCCGCCCCGCGTGATTGAAGCCATGACCAAAGGCGAGCCGATCCGGGGGCTGGTGTAACGTTAGTCAAGCCACCAGCTTACGTAATTCCACGGGTTCATGAAGACGAGTAGCACGCAGAGCGCGATACCGGAACCAAACAACAGAACCGGGTTCCGGATGGGCATTCGTTTCAATCTGCGCACCAGGGAAGTGCACAGGAACAGGGGCAACACTCCATAGAGCGTCGCTAGCAACAGTAGTTCCGCCACATGACGATGCATCACGAAAGACGGGCTGTTTATTCCGTCTATACAAGTAATCGGATTCCTCCCGAGAATCAGCCGGGCGTGGAGCGCCTGAACAAAGAAGGAAGCGCCGAGCACGCCCGGAATCACGGCCAAGAACCAAACGGCCCAGTGAATTCTTGAGGTTATGGAAATGGGATTGTTCATACGAGCAGCAAGGCTTTTGATTCAATATCGCAAATTTTTCGATGGCAACAAACACGGTTTGGAGTCCCGCAAACACGGTGTCTTGCGTACAAAAGCAACATCTCCACGCCTGTTGATCCTTCGCCTCTGTGAGGTTAATCTCCCCCCAGCCATGACCGCCTTCGCGCTTCCTGAACTACCGCCCGACCTCGCCGCCAAAGCTGCCGAGGTTCCCGGGCTTGATGTCCGGCTGCTCATGTTCATTCGTCAGGAAGTGGCGCTGCACGAGCGCCGGCAATCGCGCTACAGTGTGCAGGCGCGGGAGATCGTGCGGCAGGCCGAAGAGCAGGCGGCGGCTGAGAAGGATTCGGGCGTATCGGTGGAGGAGCGGCGGGCAGAGTTCCTCAAGCTTTACGAAAAAATAATCGATCAAATCCCGGTCAGCAAATGCTGAGGGCAGTTTTGGACACGAACATCGTGCTGGCGGCGCTGAATGGGCAGACGACGCATCTGGTTACCTATGATGAAGACCTCGAAAACGTCGGAGTGTTCTATCCTGAGTTCAGCACCTGCCGCCCGCTGGAGTTTCTCGCTGCTCTGCGGGTTGTGCCGTGATGACGGAGCCGCTTTTTGCATGACGCGCCCGATCGCGCCGTAATAGTGGTCACCGTCTTTTGTTCATCATGCCCACCTTCACCCATTGCGGTAGTCGCGCTCATCCTGGATCCCGCCTCACACGGCGGCGGGCCATCCAGGCGGGCGCGATCGGACTGCTGGGGCTGGGGTTCAATCACCTTGCGGCGCTCCGGTCGCTGGCGGCTCCGGCTCCGGCCCCGCGGGCGAAGAATGTCATCTACATTTTTCTTTCCGGCGGACTCGCGCAGCATGAGAGCTTCGACATGAAACCGGAT
>JANNVM010000071.1:0-4003 GCA_031414455.1 Verrucomicrobiota bacterium | reverse complement strand
CGGCAAAGCCGTTGCCGATCCCGGCACCATCGCCGTCAAGCCAGGCGACACGATAGACTTCATCCTCGACAACGCCGGCGATCCCAACAGCGACAGCTTTCAGTGGCCGCCCGTCATCCGCGACACCATGTCCGGCCTCATTATCGCCCATGCCGCCAACGACTTCGGCGGCCCCGGTATGTCCGCCTGGGAGGCCTACGCCCAGGTGCTGCTCTGCACGAACGAGTTCCTGTTCGTGGATTGAGCCGACTCTGTAAAGACTGCTGGCATACACCGGTCTCGAATGTTAATCCGGGCGACAGCCTCGCCCTCACTGCGGGGCGACCGGTCTCATGTCCACCCGCTTCTTTACCAACCACGGCTCTCAGACCTTGCTCGCCAAGTTCGAGGGCGTCTTTGCGTCGAATAAGGATCTCGCCGCATTTGATGCCCTGGTAGGCTACCTCCGGTCTTCGGGATGGTTTGCGATCCGCCCGATGCTGGACCATGTGCCGCAGGTCCGCGTGCTCGTGGGCATCAATGTGGACACGCTCATCGCCGACTACCAGAAGCGCGGCTTGCTGTTCCACGGCGCGGAAGGCGAGACGCTTGGGCAGTTGAAGGCGAGTCTGCTCAAGGACATCGAAGAAGCGGAATACTTGCCGCATGTGGAGAAAGGCATTCTCCAATTTATTGAAGATGTCGCCAGCAAACGGATTCAGGTCCGCGCGCATCCCACCAAGAATCTGCACGCCAAGATTTACATCTTCCGGCCCGAGGGATTCAACGAGCACAAGCCAGGCGCTGTCATCACCGGCTCCTCTAATCTCACGGAGGCCGGACTCGGCGCGCGTGGGCCGGAGTCGAATTACGAATTCAATGTGCTGCTCCACGATTTCGATGACGTGAAGTTCGCCACCGCGGAGTTCGAGGCGCTGTGGCACGAGTCCGTGGATGTGCTGCCGAAGGACATCCGTGAGGTCGCCGCTAAGACCTATCTCGGCACGGAGATCACGCCACACCAACTCTACTTCAAACTGCTCACCGAATACTTCGGCAAAGCCATAGACTACGATCCCAACGCGGCGGACGACCTGCCGAAGGGATTCAAGCGCCTGAGCTATCAGGTGGATGCCGTCACCCAGGGCGTGCGCCTGCTCCAGAAGCACAACGGCTTCTTCCTCGCCGATGTCGTCGGTCTCGGTAAAACGCTCGTGGCCACGCTCATTGCCCGGAAATTTTATTTCAACAACGGCTTCCCGGATCACCGGTCCCACACGCTCATCGTCGTACCTCCGGCGCTGGTCGAAAGCTGGGAGGCGGCGCGGGAAATGTTCCACCTCGATAACGTCCGCATCATCACCAACGGCAGCCTCCACAAGGTGCGCAACGCCGAGCGCTACGACCTCGTAATCGTGGACGAAGCGCACCGTTTTCGGAACGACTCCGCCGGCGCGTTCGATCTCCTCCAGCGCATCTGCAAGACGTCCACCCGCCGCATGGGCGACGACGGCAAGCCGCTGCGGAAGAAGGTCATCCTCATCTCCGCTACGCCGCTTAATAACCGTCCCGCGGACCTGCGGAATCTTATCGCGCTCTTCCAGGACTTGAAGGATTCCACGCTCAACGTCCACAACCTCCAGCGATTCTTCGCTGCGCGGGAGAAGGGATTTCTCCGCGCCAAAAACGCTCCCGATGCGGAGACCGCCCGGCGGGAGGTGAAGACGATCTACGAACTCATCCGGGAGCGCGTCATGTCGGAGATCATCGTCCGCCGCACGCGCCGCGATCTGGTGGAGAATGAGGAATACAAAACCGACCTCATCGCTCAAGGCATCATCTTCCCGGAAGTCGCCGCACCGCGCCGCATTTTCTATCCGCTGCCGCCGGAGACAGAGGCGCTCTATGACCGCACCATGGTTCTGCTCTCCGCGGCCAATGAGCACTCGCTGACCTACAACCGCTACCGCGCCATTCAGTTCCTCAAGCCGGCGAAGAAGGCGAACTACACCAACGCCGACCGCATCTCTCTTCAGCTCGCCATTCTCATGCGCGTGCTCCTGGTGAAGCGCCTCGACAGCAGCTTCCACGCCTTCCGCCAGTCCCTGCGGCGCTTCCGCGATGCCACGCGCATCATGGTGAACATGTTCGCCAAAGGAGTCATCTACATCGCCCCGAACCTGGGAGTCACCGAGTATCTCCTTGATGGACGCGAGGACGAACTGCTTGTGGAGATCGAGGAGCGTCAGCCAACCGACCCCACCATTTCCATCTGCGAGCCGGGCGACTTTGAAGACGGATTCCTCACCGGCCTGCAAAGCGATCTCGCCATTCTCGAAGACCTCTGCACCCGCTGGGAAGCCGTCACTGAAGACCCGAAGCTCGACACCTTTCTTCGCTATCTGAAGACCGATCTCTTCGACCGGAAAGAGAACCGCGACGGCAAGCTGGTGATCTTCTCTGAGTCCAAAGAAACGACTACTTATCTCATGGAGCGGCTGGCGAATGCCGGCATCACGCAGCGCATCCTGACGGTGGACTCTACCAATCGCGCCGCCCTGATGCCGGCCATCCGTGCCAACTTCGATGCGAACCATCCGCTCAAGGAACAGGCGCACGACTTCGACATTATCATCTCCACGGAAGTGCTCGCCGAGGGCGTGAACCTTCACCGCGCCAACGTCATCGTGAACTACGACACGCCGTGGAATTCCACCCGCCTCATGCAGCGCATCGGACGCGTGAACCGCATCGGCACCCAGGCCACGCACATCTTCATCTACAACTTCTACCCCACCTCCCGCGTGGATGACGACATCGAGTTGCGGAAGAAAGCCCTGCTCAAGCTCCAGGCGTTTCACAGCGCGCTCGGCGAAGACAGCCAGATTTACTCGCCGGAGGAGGAAGTGGATACCTTCGGCCTCTTCGACAAGTCGCCGGAGGAAAACGAGCGCGACGAACGGCTCAGCCTGCTCATGGAGCTGCGCAAATTTCGTGAGGAGAACCCCGAGGAATTCCGCCGCGTGCAGCAGCTTCCCCTGCGTGCCCGCGTCGGCCGTGCCGATGCCGCCCGCGCCGGCAGCAGCGTCGCCTTCATCCGAGACCGCCGCCGCGATGGCTTCTTCCGGGTGGGTCGCGTCACCGCTCCCGCGGACCTTGAAGAAGGCAAAGATCAGCCGCTGCGCGTGGAGGAAGTATCCATCATCGAAGCCGCCCGCGAATTCCGCGCGCCCGACCCCGCCGAGGCCGCCGTCGCGCTGCCCGCACACCACCACCAGGACATCACCGACGCGCTCCAGGCCTTCCGCGACAAAGCCGCCGCCGCCGCTGTGGCGGAGAAAGCGCTCGACGGCAATCCCGGCCCTAATGAGCGCAAGGCCCTCGAATTCCTCGACGCCTTTCTCAAGCTGAACATCCTCTCCGACACCGAGAAAGACCTCGTCCGCGCCGCCAAACTCGCCGTCCGCAAAGCGAAGTTCCAGAAGCTCCAAAAGGACCTCAACAAACTTCAGAAGTCCGTGCTGCAGGTGAAAGTCTCGCCGCCCGTGCTGGCGGACAAACTCATCGCCCTCCTCCGCAGCTACCCGCTGGATGAAGAACCCGCGCCCGCTCCCGGTGCCCAGCCGCATCCCAGCGAGCCGGTGAACACTGCCGCCCTGCCGCGTATCATCCTCTCGGAATCCTTCGTCGCCAGGTCATAAATCGCCGCATACGACACAGTTTCCCCGCATGAAATCGCCCAAACCCATTACCCCCCTCATTCTGACGATCAGGGGACAAAAAGTTCTCCTGGATGCCGATCTGGCTGCTCTCTATGGCGTCACAACCAAGTCGTTCAACCAGGCGGTGAAACGCCATGCCGGCCGTTTTCCTGACGACTTCCGCTTCCAACTTACCGATTCGGAGAAATCGGAGGTGGTCACAAATTGTGACCACCTCTCCCGACTCAAATTTTCTCCCCAGCGTCCGTGGGCCTTCACGGAGCACGGGGCCATCATGGCCGCCATGATTCTCAATAGCCCGG
>JANNVM010000070.1:0-4956 GCA_031414455.1 Verrucomicrobiota bacterium | reverse complement strand
CGCCGGTGGCAGTGAATTCGAGGCTGCCGTTGGCGATCAATGTGGGGCCGCTATAGTCATTCTGCGAAGTGGGCAGGCCGATGGTGCCGGCGCCGGTTTTGGTGAGTGCGACTATGCCGCCGGAGCCGGTGGTATTGTCGGTGATTTTGCCGTTCTGGCCGCCTCCGCCGGTGGGCCATGCGGTGTTGCTGATGTTGCCTGCGCCGACGGTGAGCACAGAGCAGGTGCCGGCGAGGTTGTTCGCGAAGATGCCGCCGCTGCCGCTGAGACCGCCAGTGACCTGGCGGGTGCCGTTGAAATCCACACGCAAGTTTCCAATGGCACCGTTGCAGATGATGGAGCCGTTAGGCGTGCTGGTGGTGGTTTCGCCGGTGACTGCGACGGCCCCCCACTTGCCGCGGCTGGTGAAGGAGAGTCTGCCGCCGCCCATCCGGGTGAAGCCGGTGTAGGTGTTCTCATTGTCGAGGATGAAGACCGAGTTGTCATCTCCCATGGACTGAAGGTCCAGATCCATGCGGTAGCCCTGCGTCAGAGGCTCGATGGGGGTGCCGGCGTAGTTCTGCAGGGTCGCTCCGGCGTCGAGGGCCTCAATGCTGTCCACGGCGTAGGGGGATGCGTTATTACCGGTGGTCGGCGCGCGCATGATGAGCGTGCCGCAACGCAGGCGGGTGCCGCCGGTGTAGGTATTGGTGCCTTCGAGTGTCAGGCTGCTGCCTCCCTGCAGGGCCAGTCCGTCAGTTCCCTGAATGTTGGCGGAGATGGTGACGGGGGCATTCGCGGTGAAGGTCGGTGTGGTGCCGGCTAAGGTCAGCGCGTGGCCGCCGGGAGAAGCGAAGGAATAGCCCGTGGCACCGACCCAGAAGTTGCGGACCGTGATTGGCTCGCCCAGCGTGACCGGACCAGCACCCGTGGCGGTGAAAGCGGCGCTGTCTCCTGAAGTCCATGTGGCTGGCGCCGTCCAGTTGGCGCTGCTTAGATTCCAGGCAGAGTCCGCGGTGCCATTCGTCCATGTGTTGGCCACGGCGGGTGGCTGCTGACTGGAAATATAACGCACCGCTTTGAGGAACATCTGCTGGCCGTCTGCCGTGAGGTCGAGTGCTCCGACCTGAGGATTGGGGGCACCGGTCTGGGCCGGGCTGTTACTGGCGTCACGGGTGCCGCACGCGAAGAGTATGCGGTGTGCCGCAAGGGTCTGGCCCGCGGCCACGGTGCCGGCCGGCAGTTCAAGGATGGAATACCCGACGGCTTTGTAGTTCGGGAAAACGGTGGGGGTTCCTCCGGCGGGGATATTGACACCGGGATCGAGCGGATTGAATGCCTGGGTGGCGAGTACGGTGCCACCGGGTGCCGGAGGATTGGAGAGTCCCTGATCCACGTCATCAATGGAAAAGCTGGCCACTTGAGTGGAGATTCCGCGGTTCCGCTCCGGGAAGGGCACGATGATTCCGCAGTAGGTGTTCATCAATCCGCCCGTCTGGCCGATGCCCGCAAAAATCGGGTGAGCCGGCTGGAGGAACGATGAGTTTTCCGGGCACGGCGGTTGAACGTGTGGCATTCTGCGCGGTCCTTCCCTTCCGCATGTCCCTCACTTCTGAAATCGCCATCCTCGCCCGGGTTCACTGGAGAACGTTTCGTGCGAAGGCCCGGCAGACGGCGGAGCACTCGCGACTGCTCACCGGTACGATCCTGCTGTTCCTCATCGGCTATTTGGTGGTGGGCTACTTTATGTTCTGCCACGGGCTGGCATACATGACCTCGCTTCCGGGCATCGGACTGATGCTGGCGTCGCGGGTACTCTACATGACGTACTTCTTTTTCATGGTGATGCTCGTCTTTTCCAACGCCGTGCTGCTCTACAGCGCGCTGTTTCGAGGAAAGGAAACGGCCTGGCTGCTGACAACACCAGTGAGTCCGCGGGCGATTTTTCTGTGGAAAGTGATTGAGTCGTTCATCGTGAGCAGTTGGGGGCTGGCCGTGCTGAGTGCGCCGCTCCTGGCGAGCGTGGGGACGACGTTTGGCGCCGGGCCGATGTTCTATATAAAGTGTGCGCTGATTTATCCGCTGCTCCTGATGCTGCCCGCCGCGGTCGCCGGCCTGCTGGTCGCCGGTCTCGTCCGCTTCTGGGGCCGGACCCTTAAGGGGATGCTGTGGGTGGTGACGGCAATGATGGCGTGGAAGATCACCAGTGGCCTCTTCGGGTCATCGGATCTCGCTGAGATCATGAAGACCACCGACATCGGCACGGGATTTAAGCGGGTGCTGGGTTTCACGGAGGTGACGATGAACCGGTTTCTGCCCAGCGCATGGATGTCAGAGATGATGCTGCACTGGTCCCGGGGCTACGAATCACGCGGATTGTTTTACGGCCTGCTGCTGCTGAGCTGGGCGCTGATGCTGGGCTGGCTTTGCACGGCGATCGGAAGCCGGGCGACCTATCCGGCATGGAATCTAAGCCAGTGGCGCCGGGCGCTGCGGACAGGACGAAAACGTCAGGCTTTTGGAGTGACTCTGGAGAACTCATTTACCGGCGGCTGGCTGCGGTGCGTGCCGTTCGTGCGGAAGGACACCCTCGCTCTCATCCGCAAGGACTTGAAGGAGTTTTCCCGCGATCCCGCGCAGTGGATTCCCTGCACCATCGTCTTCACCCTGCTGCTGCTCTATGCCTCGAATCTGAATCGCGCCGCCGCCGCCGATCCCAGCAAGCCCCTGTTTAAGCTGGTGCTCAGCAGCCTGAACTTCGGGGTGTGCAGCCTCACACTATCCACCCTGACGACGCGTTTCATCTTTCCCATGTTCAGCCTGGAGGGCCGGCGGCTCTGGATTCTCGGACTTTCGCCGGTCGGTATGCCAAGGGTGCTCCGCCTTAAACTGCTGCTCTTCTCAGGTGTCATCGGCGCCGCGACCTGCACGCTCATGTTCATCTCCGGCGTAAAACTCGGAATGCCAGGGCCGGATCTCGCCTATTACTGCGGCGCGATCATTCTGATGAGCACCGGACTCACCGCGCTGGCACTGACGCTGGGGGTGCTGTTCCCTAACTTCCACGATGCCAGCCCGGCGAAGATCGTGTCGGGGTTCGGCGGCACGCTGTGCCTGATCCTGAACTTCATTTTCATCCTTCTCTTCATGGCTGTGTTCGTTTGGCCGGGCGTGTTTGCCAGCCGGCATACCGGCCCGGAATTTGCCGCACAAAAGCACTGGGTATTGCTCATGGCGTCTGGCGGATTGGTCCTGCTAACCGCCGTAATCACCGGTATTCCGATCTTTTTTAGTGTGAAGCGCATGAAAAAGCTGGAGCTTTTAGGAAATCTGTAATATTTATGGGTGCTAAATGCTTTCAACATTACGCGCATGACCACCACCACCCGCCGCCGAGCCGTCTCTGTCCCCCCCGTTTCTCATGATGCCAGTGCCTATTCTTCGGGTGGCGGGTTTCATCAGAATTACGATGATGATAGCCAGGACGATCTCGTGCTGCCAGCCGACAGTATGAGCCTGGCCCCGGAGAATCTCGCCGAGCGGGTCCAGACAACGCAGCAGCGACTGAGTGTGCTGCGCGCCGAAGCCGAGGCTCTGGAGCGGGAGAAGCTTCAGTTTGAGGAACTCAGCCGTCAGCAGAAGGACTTCATGCAGGGGCGGGCGGAAATGGCCGAAAAACTCGGACGCTCCATTGCCATGCTGGACCGCGAAACCTACGAGGCACAGAAGCGCGTCGAGCAGTTGCTCGTTATTAAAGACAGCTTTCATCAGCATCTCGATGTGGTGGAGTCACTCAATCCCGAGCAGTGGAATCCCAAGGAGCTGCAGCACGACCTGACAAGAGCGCTGGGCATCATCGAAGACGCCCGCGAGGAATATCTGAAGGCCATCGCGCGGGTGCAAATGCTCACCGGCGCCAGCACGCCGGCGCTTCCCGCGGTCAGCTCCCCGTCCTCCGCGAACCACGCAAGGGAAGCGGCGGCGCACCGGACCGCCGGACTGCCGGTGGAGATCAGCCGCAGTGCTTTCCAGACGTGGGCCTTCTGTGGCGCAGCGTTCACCCTGCCGCTGGCGGTGATCGGAGTGCTCTACCTTCTCGTTCGCCTCATCGCCGGCTGAACGCTGCGTTGACTAACCATTTCAGAAACTCCCGGCTTCCTCACCGGATAACTGCGTTACCACCATGCCTACGACCCGCAAATCCCTTAAAAGCTCCCAGGCCCGCCGCGCCGAACTCGAGCGCCGCCTGAATGAAATCCGCAGCCAGGAATCCACCATCAAAGAGCGGATCTACAAGCTGGAGGCCAGCATCGCCGGCACTCCTGGCATAGAATCGGCTCGACGGTTGCGGCTATGGAACACCGTCCCCGCCGAAGAAAGCCCCGGGTCTTCGCGCCCGCGCGCGGCGACGCGCTATCAGCGCCAGCTCAGAAACCGCGGACGTTCCGGCCAGGCGCTCACCGCGCTGGGACTGTTCGCTGTCGGCGTGCTGCTCGTGCTCTGGCTGTCCTATCAGTTGCGGACCTACGGGCTGCTTTGATGCCTGCGGGCAGTTCCCGTTTGCATTCGATTTTCAGGGACGCATGGAGGCGCAGTCCGGATTGTCCAAGTCCTCTTTTTCCGGCTGTTCCAACCCTCAAATAACTCATCTGAAATGTCTGAACTCAGCATCAAAAAAGTGATCGGGCGCGAAGTCATCGACTCGCGCGGCAACCCCACCGTGGAAGTGGACGTGATTTTGAAAGGCGGCGCCCTTGGCCGTGCGGCGGTGCCCAGCGGCGCGAGCACCGGTGAGCACGAAGCATGGGAACTGCGCGACGGCGACAAGAAGCGCTTTCTCGGCAAGGGCGTGCTGAAAGCAGTGGCCGCCGTAAATACCGTCCTCGCCAAAGCATTGGCCGGAAAAGACGCCTCAGAGCAGGCCGCGATTGATGCTCTCATGATCAAACTGGACGGCACGCCCAACAAGGCGAAGCT
>JANNVM010000069.1:0-13463 GCA_031414455.1 Verrucomicrobiota bacterium | reverse complement strand
CCTGACCGCCCTCGTGGACCGCATCCTTGCGGCGAAGCGCGCGGGTGACGCAGCGGCGGTGGCTCCGTTGGAGGCGGAGATAGACGCACGGGTATTCCAACTGTATGGGCTGACGCCGGAGGAAATCCGCCTTATCGAAGGCACTGCATGAGTTGCTGCCCGGTGGCTGCCGTGGCTCCGGTCCAGGGCGAAGCCCGCCAAATAATGGTAGGGATGCGCTCCTGCGCGTCCCCAATCAAATGGGCGGAGGCGGCGCGGAGCGTGCGTCCCCCGGCACCATACCCATCAGCGGCGAGAGCCATCACGGGGCGCTTTTCCCCGCAGCGGGAACGCCGCGGAGGGCTCTCGCCACGAGCGTCAGGGACGACCGAGACGCCGGCTCCGCGCCCCCTCCGCCCGCGGAAATTTGGGACGCGCAGGAGCGGCGTCCCTACCTGGTTTTAAGGCCTGCGGCCCACGGCTGCGCCGCCGGGACTTGCGTAATTATTGTGCCCCGGGCTGAATTGAAACGGACCGTTGTCCTTTCTGAAGCGCCCACGGCGCATCCCATACCAGCCCGGGGCGCAAGCCCCGGGACTCGATCCATCATTGATTTTGAGGGCTGAAAGCCCGACTCATCACGCGATTGGTTCCACGAATCGATTGCCTCATGAAGCTAACCGCCAAAGCCAGACTGTTCACTGAGACCCTTCCGGCCCTCAAGTCGGCCCGTGCGTATTTTTCCCGCCCCGCCATCCAGGCCGCCGCCACCGCCGCGGGTTTGGAACTCAAGCCCGGCGTGCTCAACGTCTATCTGCACCGGGCCGTGCAGCGGGATGGGAGGAGTCGGTGCGCGACGGCACGCGGCTGCCGAGACACCGCCATTTCAAATTCTACTACCCAACGGCGCTGGGTCTCCAGGAATACGCGCCGCCGAGCGTGATGCTCGATGTGGTGGCGGAGCGGCAGGTGATTCACGCATTGGAGTCGAAGCCGATCGTCACCGGCTTTCTCATACCGGAGCGCGAGGTGAAGGTGAAACTGCCGACCGTGGAGAGTTTGCTGGGCGACAAACTGACGGCTTTCGCTCCGACGACGACCGGCGTGCCGCTGCGCCGTGCGGACGGCACACCCGGCGATGTGGTGCAAGCGGTGAAGCAGTTGTTTGACGTGGGCCCGCTCTTCCAAGCGGCTGCGAATGGCGCGGAAGTTATCGCCACCTGCCGTCGCGCCCATGCCGTGGAGTCTACTTTGTCATTTCGTGGCGCAGGCATCCTTGCCTGTCTGTGGCATGGCGGCAAATCGGTGGCTGACCCGATGCGGAGCAGGGGATTCCCGCTCTCTGGAAGGAGGAAGTTGCCAGCCATGAGAGTCGCCCCGGCTGAGGCCGGAAATTCAGCCCGCCTAAATTGTCAGGCCGCTGCGGCGAAAATTTGCGGCTGGCCGGATAAGGGTTTGCCGGGCGCGAAAGTTCTTCGATAATTCCCGGTCCGCGCGCCGCTCTGCGCGGTCTTTCGTAATCAACCCGTCCCCCACATGCGCTTCACTGCCTCTCTTATATACGCACTCGCTGCCTCGCCGATTGCCGCTGCCCCGGCGACGGTGGAACTAAACCAGGGCGGGTCGGTCCGGGGTGAGTTGCTTTCGGAGTCGGCGGAGAAGGTTGTCGTGGACCTCGGATTCACGGTTCTTACAGTACCGAAGGATGCGGTGACGCGAATCGTGAAGGAGGAAACAAAGGCGGCACCGGCGGCGATTTACAACGAAGATCTGTTCCGGACCGATGCCAATGCGCGCACGCAGGCGGTGAAGGACCATGTGAAGGCCATCGGTGACCGGGTGGTGCTCATCAAGACGCCCTCGGGCCTCGGATCAGGTTTCATCATTCATCCGGACGGCTATCTGATGACGAACGATCATGTCATCGCCGGTGAAAATGAAGTGACCGTCACCGTTTTCGGCGAGGGCACGGAACGGCAGACCTACAGCAATGTCCGCATCCTCGCAGCCAGTGCCGATCTCGATCTCGCGCTGCTGAAAATAGACACACCTGACAAGAGACAATTCCCGACCGTGCCCATCGGTGATGCGGACGAACTCAAGCAGGGGCAGCCGGTCTTCGCGATTGGCGCGCCGCTCGGCCTCGAGCGCAGTGTCAGCGAGGGCATCGTCTCGCTGCGCAACCGCCAGGAGGAGGGCAGTATTTTCATCCAGACGACGACGCAGATTAATCCCGGCAACTCGGGCGGACCGCTCTTCAACCTCCGCGGCGAAGTTGTCGGCATCAACAACATGAAGATCGTGCAGACGGGTGCTGAAGGTCTCGGCTTCGCGATCCCCACCACGGTCCTGAAGAATTTCCTCAGGAATCGCGACACCTACGCCTTCGATCCTGCGAATCCAAATTCGGGCTTCCGCTACAACAGACCGCCCAAACCGGAAGCAACGAAATGAAGAGCCCCCAACAGAAATTTTCCCAACTACATTAAACACCATGAATCAAAACCCGTTCACTTCTCTCCTTCATGCGCCGCGCCTTGTGCTGGCGATTTCTTCGCTCGCGGCGCTGCCGCTGCTGGCGGCGGACCCCGCAGCCGTCGTGCCGGATGATTCCGTTGCCTATATGGAGATGGATTCACAGGCCATCACCAAACTCGAAGGTCATCCGGTGACGAAGACTCTGCCGCTGAAGGATCTGGAGAAGCTGTTCTATAAAATGACCGGCGGCTCGCCGGAGGACCAGGCGGCGATGGAGAAACTGCTGACTGATGAAACGGGAATGTCTTACGAGGAATTGCAGAAGAAATTCGGACGTTTCGCGATGACGATCCATGATGTCAAGATTCCGGAGAATCCGACGCCGGAGAATGTGAACGGGGAGATTTCCATGGCGATGGAGATGGATGGCGATGAGGCGTTTGCGGAGAAGTATCTCAAGGCCATCTTCAAACTGGTCGGCGAGCAGATGAAAAAGCAGGGACAGGACGGCGGGCCGGATATGGAGGAACTCCTCAAGAAGGCGGAGGAATTCATGGAGCACAGCACCGCGGAGCACGGCGGCGCGAAGCTTCACATCTGGAAGCTGAAGGAGACGGAGGAAACGAAGCAGGTGCCGAAGTTCCTTCATGAGTGGGCGGCGGCGGCACATGACAAGATGTTCCTCCTCGCCTCCGGGCAGGAGCAGGTGGAGGAAATGCTGGACCGTATGAAGTCCGGCGGCGATACCGGTTCGCTCGCGGCTTCCGCCATTTATAAGAAAGATCACGACAAAGCCGGCAAAACGCTGGGCCTGGCCAGTCTGAATCTCGAGACGATTCTCAGCCTCGTGGAGAAACATGCGCTGCCGATGGCCGATAACACTGAGGTGGATGTGGCGAAGATCTGGAAGGTGCTCGGTGCCGACAAGCTGCAGAGCGCCGTGCTCGCGATGGGCGCGGAGGCGGAGACCATGGACCTCGTCGGCCTGCTCACCTACAGCGAGAAGCCCGGCTTGTTTGCCGCGATGGTCCTGCCAGGCAGTGGCAAGGAACCGGCGTTCCTGCCCAAAGGGCTCGCCAGCGCCGGCTATCAGCAGATTGATATCGAGAAGACCGTGGACAACATGATTAAGCTCGCCGGCGAAATTCATCCGCAGGCGGGCGCAGCCGTCGAGATGGGGCTGAACATGGCCAAGGCTCAGGTGGGCGTGGATATTAAGAAAGAGATCATCGGCCAGCTCGGCCCTGACATTTGGATCGCCGCGGCTCCCGCCGGCAAGGATGACAAAGCGGAGGACGCGGACTCTCAGGGGGCAAGTGCGACAGCGATGATGGCCATGCTCGGCGGCAAGATGGTTCTCGGCATGCGCGTCAAGGACTCGAAAGCCTTCGGTCTCGCGATTGATTCGATCATCAACAAAGTGGCGTCGAAGGAGGCCGTCTTTGACACCCGCGAGTATCAGGGCTTCACGATCAACAACGTGAAGGAGACGCCGGAGGAATTCAAAGTCGGTTACGTTTTGACCGACGAGTGGCTTATCGTCAGCGTCGGTGCCGGCGAAGTGCTGGAGCAAATCCTCGGACGCCTCGGCAAGAGCGGGGACGACGGATTCTTCGCACAGAAGGTCGTCTCCAAACACCTTGAGGCCATGCGCGGCGGTCAGGTGTCCGTCAGTGTCACTGACCTCGGCGAAATGCTCGGCAGCATGATGGGATTGTTCGAGATGGGATTCAAAGCCGGGGCCGGCAGCGGCGCACCGGAGATTCCCCTCGATGAACTGCGCAAGCTCCTCAACGTGCCGCTCCTCTCCATTGACAAGGCATGGATGGATAGCGGGTACATGGAGTACCGCATGAGGATCGCGCCCAAAGAATGATCGCTCAGCGAAATGACGAAATCAGAAATCAGAAATCCCAAAAAATGACGAAGGTGGAATGACGGATTCGGTCCCGAATGGCGGCAGATTCGTCATTCGAGTTTCCGTTGGATTTCGTCATTCGTGCTTCGTCATTTTCCCATCGCCCCATGCGCTGCCTCCTTCGTTCTCTTCCTTTCCTCGCGGCCACCTTTGCGGCCGGGGAATCATCTCGTCCTGTTCGTCTTGACGGCCCGGAGGTCGCCAAAGTCTCGTGGGACTCCGGCTCGGCCACGCCGGGGGACTTCGATTCCGACGGGCGGCTCGACCTTGCGCTCATCAACAACGAGAACGCGAAACTCGTGATCCTTTACCAGCGCAATCCGGGCGCAGGCAAAGACAGCGCGAAGCAGCGGGTCGTGTCCCGCGACCGCTGGGAGCCGGTGCTGGAGGACTCGAGGTTTGAGAAAACCTCCGTGCCCTGCGAGCAGCGGCATTTTGCGATGGCGGCTGGCGACTTCGATGGCGACGGACGCCTCGATCTCGCCCTCACTGGGGCGACGGATGCCCTGACCGTGCGCTTTCAGGGTGCCGACCATACGTTCAGCAAGACGTGGAAGTGGAAGAACTTCGAGCCGCTGGCGAACAGCATGTCGTTAGTCAGTGCTGACTTCGACGGCGACAAGAAGGCCGATTTGGCGGTCCTCGCGAAGGGCAAGCTGCTCGTCTTTCGTCAGAAGGACGGCGGATTCGGTGAGCCGGTGGTTTACGCCACGGGAGAGGAAAAAGCCGGCTATCTGATGGCAGAGGATGCCGACAGCGACGGTGCGGCGGACTTGCTCTATCTCGCCGCCACCGGTGAGGGTGCACTGCGTTTCCGCCGCCAGACGGGACCGGGTGCCTTCGCGAGCGAAGTTTCCATTCCCTATCTGATCCCTGCCGATGGTCTGTTCCCTTCACGCGATGCGCTGAAACGTCTCGTCCTGACGCGGGTGAAACCGAAATCCGCGCTCATCGAGCGCCACGCGCTAACATTCGGCGGTGACAAGCCGATGGATGGCGACGTGCTGCTGCCGACCGTCTATGCGCCGCCCGGCGGTGTGAAGGGCGCGATCTATGCGCAGGGTGATCTCAATGGCGACGGACTCGCCGACATCGCGATGGCTGACAGCAAGAGCGCCCAGGTTGTCGTTTTCCTCCAGCGCGAGGAGGGCAGTTTCGCCGAGCCCGTCAGCTTTCCCTCACTCTCCGGCATCAATGGTCTGACGCCGCTGCCGTGGAAGAACGGCCTCGGCTGTGCGCTCGCGGTCAGCAGTGCAAAGGAAGGCGCCGGCATCTCCTTCTTCAATATGGATGGGCGGCTCGAGTTCCCCATGCCGCTGACGCTGAAAGGAGTGCCCGCCGCGATGACGTCGGTGGATTTGAAAGGTGACGGCAAGTTCACACTCGTCGTGCTGGCCGGGGAGTCACGGGAGTGGCAGATGCATCTCCTCAACAGCACTGACGGCCTCAAGTGGGAGCCGGTCAGCGTGCCGCTCAAGGCTTTGAAGAAGGAACCGCTCGCCGTCAAATCCGGCGATCTCAACGGCGATGGAAAGCCGGACCTTTTGATCCTGACAGGAAAAGAGCCGGCGCTCATTTTGCTGGCCAAAGCGGATGGCAGCGGCTTTGAGGAACCGCTCGCCGAGACCGCCACTATTCGCAGTCAGCTCGCCGATCTCACACCGGATCGGGTCACCGTCATGGACATCATGGGTGACAAGCGCGCGGAGATTGTCACCAGCGGTGCCGGTTATGCCCGCTCCCTGGGACTGACCCCGGATAACAAAGACATCATCATTTCAGACCAGTACAACGCCCGCCAGCCGGACGATAAGCTGGCGACGCCCGCTTTTTGTGATGTGGATGGCGACAATGCGCCGGAACTCATCTTCAGCGAAAGCGGCACGCCCTGGCTGCAGGTCTTTAAACGCGACCCCTCGGCTGTCTATCGCTCGACGCGCCGCCTCGACAGCGGGAGCAGCGACACCGTCGAGATCGTTCCTGTCAAACTCGGTAAAGCTGCCGTGCCGCACCTGCTTCTTCCTGGCAAAGAGCGCTTTCGCACGGCACCGCTCGCCGGGAGCCGCCCGCGGCTGGAACTGCTCACCAGCTACGAAACGGACCTCAAGAACTGCAATTACTACATGGCTCTGCCGGGAGATCTCAATGGCGACGGCAGGGAGGAGATCACCGCCTTCGACAATACCAGCAACCTCATGGAAGTGCTCGAGCCGGCCGCCACTGCCGGTCAGCCGTGGGCGAGCCTTCTGCACTTCGTCCTTTTTGAAGAAAACATTCACTTCCGCGGGCGAAAGGGAGTCGATAACGTCCGGGAAGCCTTCATCCGGGATTTTACCGGCGACGGGAAAAACGACCTGCTGCTTTTGCTGCACGACCGGGTGCTGCTCTATCCGCAGAGTTGATGATTCCCCGGTAAACGTAGGCGAGAGGGGAGGGGAGGCGGTTCGGTGAAACCTCATTTGGCTAAAATTTAAGGGTATCAGCACAGAAGTGTTGCTGCGATGGCTGCATGTGATATTATGGAAATTATAACTTTCCTATGAAACTGTTGCTCCTAACCTTGGTTTTTGGCTCCCTACTGGCCCGCGCTTCGACCCTGCTACCCATCAGCGAAGAGGCAGAATGGCGGTCTGCGGACGGCGTATGCCGGGGCAGGGTGGAATCTGTGCAGTGTAACGCCGACCCTGTGACCGGACTGATTACCACGCGGGCGGTGATTGTCGTGGAGGAGGGCTTGCGGGGTCGATTGCCCGCCCGGGTGACGGTGGAGTATCCGGGTGGATCAATGGGTGGCTTTGGAGACGACCGCGGGGATTCACCGGTGCTGCGGCGGGGTGAGGAGCGGATCTTTTTCCTGTCGAGGACTGAAAAGGGGAAGGCTCTTAAGCTGACCAATGGCCATGCGGGAGCGAAGCGAATGGCCCGCCACGCCGATGGTGGACTGACCCTTGATGAAGTCCTTCGGCAGCGCCGGTTCAAGCGCTGGCAGACGGAGCCTGGAGGTAAAGGCGCGGACCTTACGGAATTCGTGGCACCGCCTCCGGCCGCCGGACAGGACATCGCTGCCGACGGCAGTCCGGGCACCATCACTGCCAGTGGCCTCATCGTGGATGTGAATTACGGCATTCCCGCCCGCTGGCTCGCGCCCGACCGCGGTGACCCGATTCCCTATCTCCTGGACACCACGGTCCTCCCGGCAGGGGTCACCCAGGCTCAGGCCCTCACAGCGGTGCAAAATGCGCTCGCTGCGTGGACCGCCGCCACCGGCATGACCTTTCGCTTCGACGGCTTTCAGGATTTTCAAAACCCGGCGAGTGAGGTGCTGATTGATGATGAGAAAATTCGCATTCAACTCTACAACTCCGAATTAGTGATCACCGACGGCTCCACGCTGGCCATTGGAGGACGGGCATGGACCAGCACGATGAGCAACCTCGACACGATCGGCGGCGGCGGCGGTCAGGTGAAGGGGCTGGAATTTCACAAGGCCGTGCGCGGGTATGTCGTCGTGCGTCACGATCTTGCCGCGCTGTCCAATTTGAAGACACTGGAAGAAACGCTCTGCCATGAACTCGGTCATGTTTTCGGTCTGGCGCACTCCAGTGAAAATCCTTCTGAGCCCGGGACCGTGCTGAAACAAGCGGTGATGTATTATCTCTCCCATCAGGATGGTCGCGGGGCAACACTGGGGGCATACGATGCCCCGATGATTCAGAAGGCTCAGCCGCTGGATGACACTCCCCCCTCGAATTGGCCGCGCTATCTGTGGGCGCATACCGGCACCGCGGCGCAGACGGCTCCGGGTGTGAATGAACTGACACTCTCGGCGACGGATCGCCAGACACCATCCAGCGGGTTGGCCCTGGTATCCGGCACCCCGACGGGATCGCAGGGCACGTTCTCCTTTCCCGGCGGCAATCGTGTAAAATTCACTCCGGCCTCCAACTATAACGACGGTCATATTGTGAATCCCGCCTCCGGCGGCAACTACGGAAGGGCTCTTTATCGTCATGGAGACGGGGTGAACTGCTCACCATGGCAGCCGGTGAATGTCATCGTTTTCCGCCGCGACACTTCGCCCGCGAACGGTGACGGCATGCCCGACAACTGGATGATCGGCAATTTCGGAAACAAAGTGGCCTCCGCCGCCACCAACACCAATCCTGATCAGGACTTCGATAAGGACGGCCTCACCAATCTTCAGGAATACCGCCTCGGCACCAGCCCCATCAGCGGCGCGGATCGCTTCGATGCCTCGGTGCTTCCCAACGACACCTTCCGGTGGCGTGCCAGGCCGTGGACTCTCTACTTCCTTGAGAGTTCCACAGACGCCGTGAACTGGCAGTGGGTGCAGACAATCATCCCGCCGCATGTGGTCAACTTCCCCACAACAACGGTGAATGCCTCGACCACCGCCCCGCGGAATCCCCTCCAGGGCCGCAGGCTGCTGCGCGTGCGGCAGTTGCAGTAGCTGGGCGGAGATGGAGAGATGGAGAGACGACAAATCAGATTGTCGTTCAGGGTGCCCTGAAGTGCCTGCCCGTGCAGGGGCAACTGATGAGGGTGCCGCGCTTCAGTCCGCTCACATCCACGATGCCTTTGTCGTCAGCATAAGGACTGAGCACCATCCCGGGTTTTCCTTCGATGGGGATGCCGTAAGGGAGGGCTTCCGGTGGTGCTGGAGAGGTGTTAGTGCCGTCCGGCGTCAGTAGTTCGCGAATGTCCTGCGGTGCCGCCTGCGGCTGCGGTTCCACTGCGGACAGGGAACTGCCCGTGAGGAAAAAGGCGAGTAGTTTGCCTTCCCCCTTCTTTTGTGACAGGTTCCGCATGAGCATTTGAAACTCGGGATCACTGAACGCCCGGCCGGATGTTTCCCCGGCGAGTTCAACGAATTTGGCCTGACTGCCGGTGCCGCTGATTTCCACCGCCTTCACGTTCCAACTCCATGTTCCCGGCGGTGTGCCTGTTCCTGCGCTGATGAGTTGCTGCACGAGTTTGTGGAAGCGACTGGATGCTTCGAAGCGGACATTACTATCTGTTTCGCTCCGCACGCTTGCGGGCTCCTTGCCAAGACAGAATGCGGATTTTGCTGAAAAGTACTTCCAAACGGTCAGAGGATCGAACTCCGGAGGCCAATCACCGAGTGGCATCCTGCTCAACTGATCCACCGAATAGCTCCGCTGGATCACCTCTCCGGGCATAGGTGCTTTTGTATCCGCGGTGATGTGGTAGCCTTTGCCCGTGGGCTTGAAATTCGTCCCCGTCTGGATGGCGAGGACATTCAAAATCACCGCGACCGGCATGTAGCGCAGACGCAAATGCACGGTGCGGTCATCCGGCAGTGCAGTTGGAACAGAGAATTCAGGCTGGGCGGTGGGATCAGAGATCCTCCGGTTTACCCGCCGGCATCCCACCGGTCAGTGATGACGCGCAGCGCGGTCACTTTGGCTTTGCGGAGGGCTTCAGCCCGGGTCGCCCCCAGACTATGCCGCCGGGAATATCCGTGACTTCTGCGATGCATGGTCCACAACGCTGCTCCCCACCCACATCGCCCCGCGGTTCTCTGCTAAAAACGGGAATGGGCAAATGAGGTGCGGGTTTTGCCTCCGGCCCGTCATTCGATAATTCTCCTGGCTTCCCCTTTGGGCTGTCGTCATGGGTGTTCTCCATGATTTCCTTCGCCCACTTCGGTTCTGCTGACAGCCCGCGGCTCGAGTTGCGGCCGGGGCGGCAGCGCCTCACGCAGCACTGGCTCCAGGGCGGGCAGTTAGCGGGAGCGGGGCTGACGCCGGAGGCGGGGCTTGATCTGCGTGCGGACGGAATGGTCGTATTTTCCGCGGCGCTGAGGCCGGGGGCGCAGGATGTTTTTCAGACGGGGGGGAAGGAGTTTGTCTCCGGATTGTGGAATGGCAATGTGGTGGAGTTGTTCCTTGGAAATTCGAAAACGGGGCGCTATCTGGAAGTGCATCTCGCGCCCTCGGGGAAATGGTGGTCGTGTGTCTTTACGTCCGTGCGGGTACGGGAGTTTGAAGAGGGCCGCCCGCTTCCGCTGAGTGTGATCCATCACCGTCGTGACAGGCACGGACGGCGCTGGGAGGCCAGTGTGCAGGTGCCGTCTGCGGTGCTGGGCAAGCTGCTGGGGGTGCGCGACTTCATGGAACTGCGAGCCAATCTCGCCGCGATCGTGCATCCCGTGACCGGGACGTCGCTGTATTTTTCCCGGGCGGCTCTGCCGGGTGCGAAACCTGACTTCCATCAACCGGCGGCCTGGCTGGAGATGACGCGAACCTAGCACGAAGATGGCGAGAGCCTTCCCGTGTTTGCGTTAGACTTTTCCCGGGGCGATGTTTGAGGGAAGGCAAACACGGCCAGCCTGAAGGCATGACCGCGCTACTTCTTTCCCCATGCACCGAGACGGCGGGAGCGGGCGGACTGTTCCATTTTGAGGAGATCGTCCTTCTTGCTTCGCCCGGAAGCGCCCCCGGGAGGCGAAGCGCCTTTGGTATGCACCCGGGCGAGACCTTTGCTGACGAGAAGTTCTGCGAGGTCCTTGCCGCCGACAGTGACGAAGGCGTAGTAGCGTCCGCTGTCATAGACTTCCTCCCAATGCGTCTCCATGGTCACCGGGCCTGTGCGCAGCAGCACCAGGGAAAACTCCTTCGCCTCCAGGCCGGCGGCGACAGCGGCATCGCTGCTGATTCCGAAGTGCGCCGCCTGCTGCGAGACACGCTCTGCGTTGAGATTGCTCAGGTATTTCTCAGGGCTGTCGGCGAAGTAGAGTCTGATGGTATGGGATTCCCCGCCGTGACGGAGGATGAAGCTGTCGCCGTCGTTACCACGGTCCTCCATGAGCGTGCAGTTCTCGAGTTTCTCCCATCCGCCCGCCGGGACGCGCCGGCTGCTTTCAGTTCTG
The DNA here is from genome assembly GCA_031414455.1 of Verrucomicrobiota bacterium. Lineage (GTDB taxonomy): Bacteria > Verrucomicrobiota > Verrucomicrobiia > Verrucomicrobiales > V1-33 > V1-33. The sequence goes on along the minus strand of JANNVM010000069.1, from coordinate 2,175 downwards.
GATCCGGAATCGCGCGAGCCCGGCTTCGCAGGAGGGCCTTTCGGCGTGCCGGTCTGCATCCGCGCCCACACTGTGGCGACGACCGCGATGACGAGAACGATGAGTTGCCAGGTTTTTTGCGGCGTGGAAAAGCGAGCCATGAGGGCCGTGTCTGCCATTCATCCGCGACGACGGAAATGGCGAATCTTGCAGCGGAAAAAATTTGCGCCAGATGTATGCTGCCGCCGTTACTCCTTCCCTTCATGTCCCGCCCGCTCAACTCCCCCAAAGATGCCGACTGGTATGCCTGCCCGTCGTGCGGTGCCGAAGTCCGCGTTGGCTCGCGCGGTTGCCCGGCGTGCATGAAGGGCAGCGTGAAGAAGTGGGAGCAGGAGGACTATCTCGACGGCACGGATGTGCCGGAGGATGCCGATGACTTTGACTACAATGAATTCGTGAAGCGCGAGTTCGGGCGCGGTTCCGGCAAGCTCAAGCCGGCCGGCCTTTCGTGGAAATGGTGGATCGCCGGCATCCTTTTACTGGCGGCGCTCGCATACATCTACGCCGGCGGTGGAGTCTGGCACTGAGGCCGCTTACTTTCCGCGCAGACTCTGTACGGACCCATCCACCCCGGAGGGCGGCTCCTTGTCGGCAAACTCGTCGTTGTCCTGCAGTTCCTTCTTCAGTCTCGCGAGTTCAGCTTTCAGGTTCGCTGCCGTCTCCGCCTGCGCGGGATCGCTGTAGATGTTCTTCAACTCATTCGGGTCCGCGGTGAGGTCGTAGAGTTCCCACTGATCCTTTTTCCAGAAATGGATCAGCTTGTGAGTGAGTGTGCGGACCCCAAGATGGGCGCGGGTGTTGTGGTCGCCGGGATCGTGATAGTAGCGATAATACATGCTGGTGCGCCAGTTGTCCGGCGTCTGGCCCTTGAAGAGCGGCACGAGGCTGCGGCCCTGCATGTCGGGCGGCACAGGAATGCCGGCGGCGTCGAGAAAGGTGGGCGCAAAATCAGGATTGATGGCCATCGCGCCCTGGACACTGCCGGGCGCGATAACACCGGGCCAGCGCACGAGGAACGGCATGCGCAGCGAATGCTCATACATGAAACGTTTGTCATACATGCCGTGGTCTCCGAGGAAGAATCCCTGGTCGCTGCTGTAGATGACGATGGTGTTTTTGCTAAGGCCGGCTTCGTCGAGATACGCAAGGAGCTTGCCCACGCCATCGTCCACGCTTTGCACGCAGGCGAGGTAGTCCTGCATGTAGCGCTGATACTTCCACTTCATGAGTGGGTCGCCGGTGAGTATCCGGCCGTTGACCTCGACTTCCATGGGCTCGGCACCGAGCCACTTGTTGCGCTGAGGGCCCTTGAGATCGGCGGGTGGCTCAAGCTTCAGGTCGCGGCGGGTCATGTTTTTGGCTACAGACTGCTCCTGTTCGTGAATGGCATCAGTGCGCGTGGCATAGTTATCGCGCAGCGTGTCCGGCTCGGGGATGACCTTGTCTTTGAAGGCTGCGTAGCGCTGGTGCGGTTCCCATGGACGATGCGGAGCCTTGTGCCCGCAGAAGACGAAGAACGGCTTATCCTTCGGACGGTCTTTGATGAAGTTGATCGTGAGGTCGGTCACGACATCACTGGCATACTGACCGGGGTAGGTCTTCTCGCCTTTGGAGGTGTAGAGCATGGGATCGTGATAAGCACCCTGCCCGGGGAAGATTTCCCAGGAGTCGAATCCTGTGGGATCGCTGCCGAGGTGCCATTTGCCGATCATGCCGGTATGATAGCCGGCGGCCTGGAGATGTTTGGGAGCCGTGGTCTGGCTGCCGTCGAAGCGGTTGAAGTTGGGGACTCCGTTTTTGTGGCTGTACTTTCCGGTGAGGACGACGGCGCGGCTGGGCGCGCAGATGCTGTTGGTGACGAAGCACCGGTCAAAGCGCATCCCTTCTTTGGCCAGCCGGTCCAGGTGCGGCGTCTGGTTCACCTTGCTGCCGTAGGCGCTGATGGCGTGCGCCGCGTGGTCGTCGGAGAAGATGAAGACGATGTTCGGACGGTCTGCGGCGCGCAGGAAAGCGGTGGCGAGAAGGAATGGGATGATGAGGAAGCGCATGGGTTTGTTTTTGAAGCCGGAAGCGGGTGATGCCTACTACTGCGCCGCGCCGCATTCACGGCAAGCGCACGGCGGCGGCCCTTCAGAA
>JANNVM010000068.1:0-4601 GCA_031414455.1 Verrucomicrobiota bacterium | reverse complement strand
GAGCGGCTGCTCAAGCTGGCGCACGGGTATGAAATTGACTTCGCTCTGGCCAGCCATCCGATCCGGGACGAGCGCCTGGAAATCAGGGAACTGTTCACAGAGGAACTGCTGCTGGCCCTGCCGCCGGGCCATCCGCTCACGCGCAGACGCACCGTTAGGGCAGCCGACCTGGAGGGTGAACGGCTGATCGTGATGAAGGAGGGCCACTGCCTCGGGGACCAGGTGCTGGGCTTCTGCGACCGCCGGGATGTCACTCCGCGGATCAGCTTCCGGAGCGCCCGACTGGAAACGGTTCAGGCACTCGTGCATTCAGGCCTGGGCATTTCGCTGATCCCGGCGATGGCAATCCGGAACCAAAACGGAAATCTGCCGGAATATCGCCCGCTGCAGGCGCCAAAGCCGGAGCGGAAAATCGTGGCCCTCTGGCCGAGACAACGGCCGCCCGGCCGGGCCGCCGGTGAGTTTCTGAAAATGGTGACGGCGGGAACACCGAAGACGCTGAAACGCTCACAAGCCAAAAGGCCGGAAATCTGAAACGCCGAAATCAAAGGGCGGGGCGGAACATTGCTTCGCTCGTTCCGGGAAGCGAAAGGCTCACCCGCCATTCCCAGATTGAGGTGTAGGCGGAAGGTCCAGCATCGGGGGAACGGGTACGCCAAAACTTAACTACCTTGCGAACGTCATCAGGTGACGTCACAGCCGCCGCCGGAATGTCAGGGCCAGCGTCGCGAGCGAAAACAGAGCGGGTGCCGTGCCGAGGAAGCGCATCTCCATTGATCCGATATTCAATCCGGCTCCCGCCAGTGAGGTGACTTCCCACCGCGCCAGCTGAGCCGTGACACCGCCGAAGCGGTTGATGAATCCCTGTCCGCTCACTCCAGTATTTGCCGCGGTAAAACTCACCACCGAATCGGTCGCCGCCGGAATCAGATCAGCTCCCGGATCGCCTTGGCGTTGCCCTCGACCAGGGGATAAGGCCGCCCCTGCAGGTCGGTAACGTGGGACGCAGTGGGGTCGATTCCCAGATTGTGATAGAGGGTGGCGAATACTTCAGCGAAGGTCACCGGACGGTCCACCGCTTCTCCGCCAAGACGGTCAGTTGCCCCGATGACCTGCCCGGTCTGCATCCCGCCACCGGCGAGCAGGGCCATTCCCACCGCCGGCCAGTGATCCCGGCCGACATCCGCATTGATCGTCGGCGTGCGGCCGAACTCTCCCCAGACGAGAACGCTCGTGTCTTTGTCCATGCCCCGGTCGTGCAAGTCATCGATCAGCGCGCAGATCGCGTTGTCGAAAATAGGGAAGTCCTCCTTCTCGCGTTTGAAGATTTCATTGCCCTTCCCGCCGTGCCAATCCCACTTGCTGTAGTTGACCGTCACCACCCGCGCGCCGGCCTCGACCAATCGCCGCGCCGCCAGAAAACTCTGCGGCACCCGGGGTGCGCCGTTGTCATCGATGCGCTTCACTTCGTCGCCCTTGCCGTAGCGTTCGAGCAGTTTCGGGTCCTCCTTTGACAGGTCGAGGGCGTCGCCGAGGCGCGAAGAGGTCAGGATTCCCATCGCCTGTTCTGAAAAGGCGTCCAGCCCTTCCATCGCGCCGCTCGAGTCGGCATCGCGCCTGAAGTGGTCGAAACTGGTCAGCAGGCGCTGGCGGTCTGCGAGTCGCTCGAGCGTGACGCCGTTGAGTGTCATGTCGGCGCGTGTGGGCCCGACGGGACGGAACGACGAGTGGGCGACGCCGAGCATGCCCGGACCCGGCTCGTTGTAGGGACCGTGCGTGCATTCATAACACATGCTCATGAACGGGGGAGTGCCCTTGTTAACAGGCCCCTGCAGTTTCGCGACCACACTGCCAAACGGCGCCCAGCCGCCCGCCGGCGCCGGCTTGTCCAGCGGCTTGCGTCCGGTGTAACACTGAAAGGCGTCGTGGTCGGCCTGCGCCCCGACGAGCGAGCGGATGATGGCGAACTTGTCCATCCGCCGGGCCATCTGCGGGAACAGTTCGCAAATCTCAATCCCCGCCACGTTGGTGCCGATCGGGCGCATCGGCCCGGCAATCTGCGACGGCGCATCCTTCTTCAAATCAAACATGTCCTGGTGCGGCGGACCACCGACCAGGTAGATCATGATGACCGACTTCTGCGAACTGCCAATCCCCGCTTTGGACTCCGCCGCCAGCAGTTGAGGAAGAGACAAACCGGCAGCGCCAAGACCGCCGATTCTCAGAAAATTCCGCCGGCTGATTCCGTCGCAGAATTTGGAACCCCGGTCGCCGGGGGCAAAGATTTTGAGCATGGAGATGGAAAAGACTTAAGGGTGAGAGGATGGCCGGAGGTCATCCTCTACCAGGATGGGCTCCATTGCAGCACCCTCATACGAAGCAGGTGAGCCGGCGCTGTCATCCCCCGGGGAGAACGGGTCGGCGGAGAGCGAAGCCGCGTTTTCACGCCCCTAACCACTCCAGGGCGCCGCTGTAAGCCTGACGGGTGGCAGGGGCTTAGCGGAACAAGAGGCCCACCATGGCGTCTCCCATGCCCTTGCCGATTAGATAGAGCGTAATCCTTCGGATTGCTTTTAAGGCACGTCTCCATCGTTCCCAGGCTGCCGGCAAGCTGGCCGAAACCCACCATGTTGGACTGGCCTGCCAGGATGAATACCTTCAGGTGGGCGATGCGCGGACCGGATGGTGCCGGAAAGTGAGCGCCTCAGTAGCCAACCGGTGTTTACTGGTGCATCGGCTCCCATGCCTCCGTCATCCACCTCTCCCCGTTCCCTGCCTGACCTCACTGCTGAGGAGCTGGCGGCGTGGATGGAGGGGCACGGCTACAAGGGCTTCCATGCGCCGAGGGTGCTGCGGCAGGTGTATGGAGTGAGGGGTGAAAAGGCGCGCGCCAAAGTGCGGATACCGGCGGGGCTGGAGGAACTCGTTGATACCACGTTTCCCAAAGAAGCGGCCAGCCTGGCGCTACGGCAGGTCTCAGCGGATGGCACGTGCAAACTGCTGCTGCGACTCGCTGACGGACGCACCGTGGAGTCGGTGCTCATGCCGGACTATCACCCCGACCGGGCGGCGGGATGCCTTTCCAGTCAGGTCGGCTGCGCGATGGGCTGTGATTTCTGCGCGACGACGCAGACGGGATTTGAGCGGAACCTAACTTCGGGGGAAATTGTGGAGCAGTTCATCCGGCTGAGGCGCGAAGCACAGTCCTCCGGGCGCACACTGCGCACGGTGGTGTTCATGGGCATGGGCGAGCCGATGCTGAACCTCAAGAATGTCCTCGCCGCGGTGCAGCGCATCGCCGGTCCCGCGCTGGGGGCTCTCGGGTGGCGGCAGGTCACCATTTCCACGGTAGGCATCGTGCCGGGCATTGAGGAACTCAGGGAGGCCGGCCTCGGCGTGCATTTGGCCATCTCCCTGCACGCGCCGGATGATGCCACGCGGGCCGATCTGTTGCCCGCGGGCCGCCGGTTCGATGTGCAGGACGTGCTGGCGGCGGCCGATCGTTATCAGGCGGGCAGCGGTCGCACCACGACGATCCAGTATTGCCTGCTCGCGGGTGTGAATGACTCTCTGGCACAAGCCCGCGACCTGTCACGGCTCCTCCATGGCCGGCGCATGCATGTGAACCTGCTGCGCTACAATCCCACCGGCCTCAGCCTGCGCGGCCGCACCTATGCGCCCGGGAGCCTTGAGCAAACGGAAGCCTTCCTGACGGAACTGCGGGCTCACGGCACCGTGGCCCACCTGCGTCGCGCCCGCGGTCCTGACATCGATGCCGCCTGCGGGCAGTTGAGAAGGCGGGAGGCGGGAGGCCAGGGTTGAAGTCAGCAGCGCCAGGTGTTCAGAGACACGGACGGGGAGGCTCTCCGGCTCATCGCTGGCGCACCCGAGGTGCCCGGGTTCAGAAAAGCTCGCCCTGCAATGCCCGCGGCGGCAGCTTTCCGCGCGTTGGCTTTTCGGGGCGAAACGGGCGGGGCGGCCGGTCGGGAAAAATGATCAACGGAGCGGCCGGGGGCATCGGAGTCCAGAGGGGCGCGCGGTCTTTCTCGAATTTCCCTGTCAGATCGCCGGTGGCCTGGCCGGTCATCAGTTTCAGCAGACGATAGGTGCCGCCGCCGAACTTTTTCGTCTGTTCCGGCAGCAGGATGCCCCGGAGGGCCATCGCATCAGGCAACTCCTGCCAGGAATCCCTGCCGGCGTCTTCGTCCACTTCGCCGATCCTCGTCACACCCGGTATCAACACCTCGACGCCGTGCATGGCCCGCAGCCAGTAGCCGGGCTTCTCGCTCTGCGCGGAGCCGCTCCAGATACCGTCCAGCGGCATGAGCCAGTCACCACCCGGGCCGCGCATGACCACGACCAGCGGCTCCCCGGGGTATCTTACCAATTTGTTCTGGACGATTCGATTGCACATCGCCTGAACGGCTACCACTCCCGCGGGCCCGCAGCAAGTGGCAGGCGGGAAAGGATTGACCTTGCTTTGGCCGCGGCGAAACGTCCGGCAACAAATCCATGAAAGCCATCCAGGGATACCACCTCATCAAGCCGGAAGACCTCTTCTGGCGGCCGTCCAATTTGATGAAGATCCCTAACGCGGATTA
>JANNVM010000067.1:0-16749 GCA_031414455.1 Verrucomicrobiota bacterium | reverse complement strand
GGATGGTGGTCCAACCCGACTGAACGCCGCCCGCAAGAAGTTCACGGCCTGCCACATCCTCGAATATGGGCGTGGCCCGTTGTTTCTCCTGGAAACACCCCTTGAACGCGGGAGTGGCGGAGGAACTGTGGGTGCCCCGTTGCCCTACCAAATGCAGACCATCCTCGCAGAGACCGACCGACCCGACCGACTAAAGGCCGCCGTGAGCCAGGCAGTGGAATTGCTGGCGCGCGGCGAGACCGTCGCGCTGCCCACGGAGACGGTCTATGGACTGGCGGCGGATGCCATGAACCCGGACGCGGTGGCAAAGATTTTCGCGGCGAAGGAGCGGCCGTCGTTCGATCCGCTGATCGTGCATCTCCCGCACCGCGACCGGCTGGCGGAGGTGGCGGTGGTGCCGGAGGATATCGCGAAAGCGGTGGCGCAGATCACAGAGAATCTGTGGCCGGGGCCGCTGACGCTGGTGTTGCCGAAGCATCCGTCGGTGCCTGACATCGTGACGGCGGGGCTGCCGACCGTGGCGGTGCGCATGAGTGCAAATCCGGTATTCCGCCGCGTGGTGACGAGCCTCGGACGGCCCCTGGCGGCGCCGAGTGCCAACCGTTTCGGCCGCATCAGTCCCACGTCGGCGGCGGCGGTGCTCAAAGAGCTGGATGGCCGCATCCCGCTGGTAGTGGATGGCGGGGCCTGTCACCAGGGGATTGAGAGCACGATCATCAAAATCATTTCGCGCGGCGGGCAGAAGCCACTGCTGCGGGTGCTGCGCGCCGGGCCGGTGACGAAGGAGGACCTGCAGCCGTATGGAAAAGTGGAGTTCGCCAATGATCAGCCGGCCGCGGGCGCGGAGCATCCGGAAGTGCCAGGGCAGCTGGCCTCACACTATGCGCCGCTCACGCCGCTGCGGCTGCTGACAAGTCCGGAGGATTTCACGCCGGAGCCAGGGAAACGCTACGCGCTGCTCAGTTATCGCGGCGACGCGGATGATGGTTATTTGACACTAACGGAGTGGCATTTCACGACTACGCTGAGTCCCGGCAACGGCAAGCTCCCGGAGGCCGCGGTGCGATTCTTTCACTGTCTGCGTCAGCTCGATGAGTGCGGCGCGGATGAGATTGTGGCAGAGCCCGTGCCGGAGCGCGGGGTGGGGATGGCGATTATCGAGCGGCTGCGGCGAGCGGCGGCGAAATAGAAAAGCACCAGGCACCAAAGAACCTCCAAATCCCAAACAGCAAACAAATCACCGCCATGCCGATACTCTCTGAAGTTTGGAGCTTGATGCTTCACTGGTGCCTGGCGCCTCGCGCTTGATGTTTCCCTCCCATGGCCCTTCATTTCTACGACAATCCTCAGTCCAATACGGCCCCCGATCCGCCGCCGCCGCAGGAGGAAAGGGCCGCATCGGCGAAGACGACGGGCATCGTGGCGCTGGCGATTATGTGCAGCCGCGTGCTCGGATTGATCCGGGACATGCTCTTCGCGAAGTGGTTCGACAAGGGATTGCGCGACTGTTTCCTCGTGGCGTTCCGTACCCCTAACATGCTGCGCGATCTTTTCGCCGAGGGCGCACTGAGCACGGCATTCGTGACTGTGTTCTCCCAAAAGCTGAAGACGGAGGGCGACCGGCCGGCATGGGAACTGGCGCACCGCATTCTCAGTCTGGCCACGGTATTCATGAGCGCCATCGCGCTGGCAGGCGTGGTGCTGGCGCCGTTCATCATCCGGCTGCTCGCGGGCGGCTGGGCGGATGCGGAGTGGAAGATCCCGTTCACCGTGACGCTCGCGCAGATCATGTTTCCCTTCATTCTGCTGGTGAGTCTGGCGGCGCTGGTGATGGGCATCCTCAATGCGAAAAAAATCTATGGCGTGCCGGCGATGGCGAGCAGCTTCTTCAACATCCTGTCCATCGCGGGCGGCGCAGGCATCGGCTGGTCGATGGAGAAGTATTTTGGAGACTGGGACCAGACGCACACCTTTGGTCAGTGGGCGATGATCGGTTTCAGCATCGGCACGCTGCTGGGCGGCCTCGCTCAACTCGGCGTGCAGCTCCCGGCGCTGCGCAAAACGGGCTATCGCTTCCGCTTCGTGCGCGACTGGAACGATCCCGGGGTGAAGCGCATCCTGCATCTCATGTGGCCGGCAATCATCGCCGGGAGCGCCGTGCAGGTGAATGTGCTGCTGAATACCATCTTCGCTTCCTACCTGGTGGAGAAGGACGGGCCGGTGTCGTGGCTCAACTATGCGTTTCGCCTGATGCAGTTGCCCCTGGGCGTCTTTGGCGTAGCGGTAGCGACGGTAACCCTCCCGGCGCTGTCACGCGTGGCTACGGAGGGCATCACGCCGAAGTTCCGCGAAATCCTCGGCGGCGGAAACCGGCTCGTGACCTTCCTTACGCTGCCGTCCGCGCTGGGGCTGTTCGTGCTGGCGCATCCGATTATCTCGCTACTCTACGAACGCGGGAAATTCACGCCTTTTGAAACGGCGGCCACCGCCGGAGCGCTCCGCTGGTACGCAGTGGGCCTCGTTTTCTATGCACTCATCAAAGTAGTACAGCCGGCCTTCACGGCCATCGGGCACCGCTTCGTGCCCATGGTGGTGGCGCTCATCAGCATCGCGATCAATGCGGTGCTGAATTCGATCTTCGTGTTCGTGCTGCGCTACGATCACACCTACCTCGCCCTTACCACGGCGGTAGTGGCCTTCGCCAATTGCACGACACTTTACGTGCTGCTCACGCGCATCGCCGGCGGGCTCGAAGGGCGGAAGCTGCTGACCACCCTGGCACAACTGGCGCTTCCCGTCGCGGCACTGGGCCTCGTGTCGTGGCTGGGGTGGCACTTTGTAATGGAGCCGCACTGGCCGGCATTCGGATTCTGGAACCGCTGCCTCACTCTGGGCTGCACCATCACAGCGGCAGGCACCGCTTACATGCTGCTGGCGCACCTGCTGAAGGTTGATGAGGCAAAGCAGTTCATGAGCATCGCGAGCCGCAGGCTGCGAAGGTAAAGAAACGCCGCTGCGGGCACGGGTTCTGACACCGGCGCGGATTCGATCCCTGGAGCCCTTATGGCAGCGTGGCCGGGAAGTCGGCGGCGGAGAATCCGGCGAGAATTTTCAGATAGCGGCGGACGCCCGGAGCAGGCCCGGGAACGAGCGGCCAAACGTGTAAACCGCCATCGCCGGCGACGGCGGACGTGGCACCATCACGGTTCCAGGTGGCGAGGTCGCTGCTGTAGTATCCCTGATAAAGGCGGCCGGCCGCCGTGGGGAAGGAAGCCAGGGAACTACCCGGATTGCCGGCGTGCGGCACGACTTCGGTGATGTGGAAGAGCGAGGTCGCATCATGTGGATCGGTGCCGTCCACGATTTCGTTAAGATCGGTGATGCCGTCGCCGTCAGTGTCCGCCGTGGGAGGCACCGTGCTGAAGACCGTCTGCGAAACCGTGAAGAACTCCGAACTGGCGATGCCTGCGCCATAAATGCGAAGCTGGACGCTGTTCGCACCCGCGGGAATGACGGCGCTGAGGGCGAAGGAGTTGTTGATCATCGTTTCGGCAATCCCGCCGCCAGCCCGGGTATTAAACTCATCACGCACTTTGTTGGCGTTGTAATCCAGCAGCGCCGTTTCCGGAGCGACGGCGATGCCCTGGTAGCCATTGATGTAGCCGTTGGGTGGACCATTCGGGCCACCAGCGGCGCCGACCGCGGCGGCACCGTCGCCGGAATCCCATGCGGAGACGAGATTGATGACATTGCCAGGAACGATGCCGCCGTCGATGATGAGTTCCGCCTTGAAGCGGTCACTGGTTTCAAAGTTGGAACCGACACTGGTTTCCCGTGCGCGGAGGATCGCGGAGAAGTGGACGGTGCCGGTGGCGGTAAGATTGAGCACATCCGAGGCGACGATCTTGTCGGACGGGCCTCCGGCGGACATGTCGAGGGTGTGGAGCACGGGATCGTTCACCCACTCTGCAGCAGGCACCGTGGCGACATCGGAAAAGATGTCCGTGAGGGTGGTGCCGTCGTAATGCCAGCCGATGGTGTAGCGCGCGGGGATGACGATGCTGAGGTTTTGCGAAACGGCGGCATTGCCCGCATCGGAGACGACGACCACGGCGGGACTGGTCACCGCGGGAACGGCAAAGCGAACAGGGCCAAACGCACCGCTGGCGGGGGTGGCTCCGGTGGCATTCCACGACGCCCCGCCATTGGTGCCGGTAATGGTGACATCGAAGCTGACGGTGTCATCGGCGAGGCCCGGACCGTTTTCATGGCGCACGATAGTGGACGGGGCGGTCACGGCGAGGGACGGTGGGGCCGGATCAATGCGGATTTCGCTAACGATCACCGTTTCGTTGGGGGAGTCGTTGTTGCCGGAGATGACGAGCCGGACGGAGACGATGTTCTCGGGAATGTTATGCGAGAAGACATAACTGCGCACCGTGGGAATGGCGGCCGTGCCACCGCCCGGGGCGAGTTCGGCACCGTTCATCGCGCCACTGGCGTCGCTATCGTAGCTGGTGACGAGATTCACTGTCGTGTCGCTGACGCCGTCGTTGAGAATCAATTGAGCAAGAAACGTATCGGCGGCCTCGAATCCGCTGCTGGTGTCCCTCACTCCGAGCACAGCACTGAGTCGCACCGCACCGGAAACAGCCGGAAGATTCACCGCTGCGGCCGTAACGGTCTGTGCCGGAGCGCCACCGCCATTCGTCATCGTGAGTGTCTGGAGAGTTTCATCTATAACCCACTGCGCGGGAAGGGACCCGGCGGTGATGACGTTTTCATTTGCGGGGATGTTCGTGCCGATGACTTTTGGTGGATCAACGGAGATGCCGGCGAAGTAGAGGGCGTTGGAGTTGTCGGTAAAGGTGACCCCCTTCGGGCCTGCGGCGGGGAAACCGGTCCAGCGCACATTGGCACCGTAGAGGCCGCCGGTCGCATTGGTGGCGGGCGGGGTGACGGTCGCGGCCGTCCAGCCCGGGCCGACGCCGATGCCGCTCGCTGCGACATTCACGGTGAAGCCAAAAGTATCATCGGCGGGATTGGCGGGAGTGCCTCCGGCGGCGCGAGTGACGTCTGAAACGGAAGGCGTTAGCGCACCGTTGAGTTCGACAAAAGCCACCACCACATCATCAATACCCTGAAAGCCGTCGGTACCGGATTCGTTGGCATCGGTCCACTTAAGCAAAAGGAACTGGCCAGGCTGGAGAATCACCCTGGAAGGGCTGAAGGTGACGGTGGCGCGGTTGGCGGCGGCATTGCCGTCGAGAGCGCCGGCGGTCGCCGTGGCGAGCGGGATGTTGACAGGGTTGATCCAATTGGCTCCTGCACCCAGTGCGGCGAAGCCTGCGCCAGGAAGTGGCACGGGACTGGTGGCGCCGGAATGAATATTCGTCACCGCACTACTGGAGACCTGGTAATAAACGGCGTATTCTTCATCCACCGCCGTCTGCGGTGTGCCAGTACCGGAATTCGTGCGCCACAGTTCACCGGCGTACTGAAGTTGCGTGAGCCCCACGGGCTTTCCGGTGTTGTTCTGAAAACTAACGGCATAGGCGATATTGGCAAGATTGCCGGTTCCCGTGGCCTTGGAGCCGAGCGCGCGATCCGGCGCTCCGGTGCTCCCGAGATTGAGCAGGCCGCTCAGGATGGCGCTGCCGTCCGCGGCCTGAGCATTACTGTTGGCGGTGGAGCCGTTGTTGATCTGAACATCCCAGCCGGGGATCGTGGAATCGTTGCTCCATGCGACACTCGCAGGGCCGAGGCTGTCGAACGACTGTGTGTAAGTGAGCGAGCCGGAAGTAATGGAAACCGGGGCCGCAAGGGCCACCGGACGCAGGGCGGCCAGCGCAGCGAGGGTGAGGGCGGGCTTGTTCATTTGGAGAAGTTGAAGAGTGCGCGGCGGGGATTCGCAGGGAGCGAACGGCGCCCGTCCGGGGAAGGGCCGGCAGGGTGCCCGTCCGCGCCTGAATACAGGATGAACTCCCGCCTTCCGTGAAAATGAAAACTCTTGTGACCGTCCGGGCCGGACGGATGGCAAATCAGGCGAGGATCTGCTTCACCACCTTCATCGGCTCCACGCCGGTGAGACGCTGATCAAGCCCTTGGTATTTGAAGGTGAAGCGCTCGTGATGGATGCCGAGGCAATGGAGAATCGTGGCGTTGATCTCATTGATATGAACGGGATCCGCCACGGGGTTGTAGGAGTACTCGTCGGTCTCACCGAGGGTGACGCCGCCCTTGATGCCGCCGCCTGCCATCCACATGCAGAAGTTCTTCGGATGGTGGTCGCGGCCATAATTGTCTTTGGTGAGGGTGCCTTGAGAATAGACGGTGCGGCCAAATTCGCCGCCCCAGACAACGAGCACGTCGTTCAACATGCCGCGCTGTTTGAGATCCATCACGAGCGCGGCGACACCCTGGTCAGTGTCTTTGCACTGAGCCCCGAGCTGATTCGGCAAATCGCCGTGCGAGTCCCAGCCGCGGTGCATGATCTGTACGAACCGCACGCCGCGCTCGACCAGTCGCCGCGCCAGCAGCGCGCTGGAGGCATACGAGCCGGGCTTCTTCACATCAGGGCCATAGAGGTCGAGCGTCGCGGGGGACTCCTTCGACACATCGGTGAGTTCCGGCACGCTCGACTGGAGGCGATAGGCCATCTCATACTGGGCAATACGCGTCTGGATGTCAGGGTCGCCAAACTTCTGAAAGCCGGCCTGATTGAGTTTACCCAGCGTGTCGAGCATGGCGCGGCGTCCGGCGCTGTCCACACCCGGGGGATTCTCCAGATACAGTACGGGATCGGCACCCGCGCGGAGTACGACGCCCGAGTGTTTGCCCGGCAAAAAGCCCGGCCCCCACATGCGGCTGAACAGCGCCTGACCATTCGAGCCTTCGGGGAATCGCGGCATCAGCGCCACGAAGGACGGGAGGTCGCTCGTTTCCGCGCCGAGACCGTAGCTGATCCACGAGCCCATGCTCGGCTTGCCGGAAACTTCACTGCCGGTCATCACGAACGTGCAGGCCGGATCGTGATTGATGGCGTTGGTGTGGACGGTCTTGATGAGGGCGATGTCGTCCACGATCTTCGCCGTGTGCGGCAACAGTTCACTCACCCAGCGGCCGCACTGGCCGTGCCGGGTGAATTTGAACTTCGACGGCGCGACCGGGAACCGGCCCTGGCCGCTCGTCATCGTCGTGATGCGCTCGCCGAGAAACGACTTTGGCAGATCCTGATCGAACTGCTCGTGGAGATTCGGCTTGTAGTCCCACAGGTCGAGTTGCGACGGCCCGCCATTCATGTGCAGATAAATCACCGCTTTCGCTTTGCCGGGAAAGTGAGGCAGTCCTGGCAGCGGGGGATGAACCTGTGAGGTCGCCGCGCGGCTTAGGGACTGGCCCAGCAGGTAACTGAGCGCCATGCCACCCATGCGGAGTCCGGTCTGACCGAAAAACTGCCGTCGCGTCTGGAGGATTTGATATTGGTGAAGGGGATTCATATCTGGACTGAACGGGATAAGACGACGGATGATGCCACGGCATCAAGGATTGGTAAAGAGCGGGAACTGGAGTGTCGCGCCTTGCGGCATGGAGCCCTGTCCGGCAAATTCGTTGAGCGGCTCATTGTGAAGAAAGAACCCGCCGGGTCCGATACTGGAGCACCGTGAGAAAAGGGCTGCAGGCAGCATCAGATTCCCCGCGGCATTTTCGCGCGATCCCTGCGGGACGGGACTCGTGGACTGTGGGTGCGCAGCCGGGAGGATTGAAAAGGCTGAATGGCGCGGCATGCACCACATCGTCCGGCCCCGGCGTGGTGACGGGTTATACTTGATTCGGACGCGGACTTCCCGCTCGACTTGGCTCAAAGCCTGCTCATTGCGAAGTCCATGAAACGAATCGGAATTCTCACCGCAGGCGGCGATACGCCGGCCCTCAATGCCACCATTCAAGGCGCGGTGGTGCGTGCCAACCAGCTCAAGGTGGAGATCGTCGGACTGATCAAAGGCTTCAACAGCCTCTTCAATCCCCGGGTGCCTCACGTGCATCTGAATCCGCTTTATCAGGACATCCCCGAGCTTGATCCCACAAAGGGCGGCACGCTGCTCGGCTCGTCGCGTGATTTCGTGGATCCGGCGAGAAAGGATGCCCTCGATATGGTCATCGGCCGCCTCGAGAAACTCGGAATCGAAGGGCTCATCTGCGTGGGCGGCGACGGGACGCTCAATGGACTGCAGCCGCTCTCGGAGCGTCTGCCGACGGTGCTGGCACCCAAGACGATCGACAACGATCTCGGTCTCAACTACCCGAGCGAGCCGGATGAATATGCGAAGAAACCCGGGCCTGACGGAAAAGGTGAAGTCTATTCGCGGCTCGAGTCACGCACGACATTCGACCTCAATAACATTGTGAACTACGTCACGCCTGGCTATGCGACGGCGGTGTTTGTCTCTGCGTCGGGTGTCGAGCGATTGCGCACGACCGCCGAAAGCCACCGGCGGATTTGTATTGTCGAAGTCATGGGCCGGCACTCCGGTTATATCGCGCTCGGATCGGCGTATGGCCGTCCCGATCTCGTGCTCGTGCCCGAACACGCTTTGAATCTGGAGCATCTCGTGGAACGCGTGAAGCAGATCTACGACCTGCAGAAGAATGTCGTTATCGTCTGCGGCGAGGGCATTGTTGATGAACACGGCAACGAACTCGGCGATGAGGTTAAGACCTTTGATCCCGCCGGTAATGTTACCCTGTCAGGAGCGTCCGAGGCGCTGCGGTCGCGGCTGATCACGATGATCGGCGATGATTTTTTCAGGAACACCCGCCGCGGCGAATCTGCCCGCGAAGCCATCTTCACCCGCAAAGTCGGTCACACGCAGCGTGGCGGCCGGCCGATCCTGTTCGACCGGTTCTACGGGGCGCAGCTCGGGGCCAAGGCCGTGGAGCTTCTCATCGAAGGGAAGAACAACGCGGTGGCCATCCTTCAATACAACGCCAGCGACGGATTCCATGTCGAAGGCTACGATGCGAACCGCTTCCGCGACCGCTGGGGCCTGATTCATGCCCGCTCGATGCATCCGTCTTTGTATGATCCGCAGCTGATGAAACCCTCGCGCGCCGGCATTGAGTATCTCATGCCCATCTTCACCGATGCCATCGGCGAGGAAGACATGGAGCACATGCGCCAGACCCTTTTTGCCGCCGGCAACCTTTCCCAGCCCTACCACTCGATCAATACGGACATCAATAAGCGGATTCGTTACCTCCCCGAAGAGTGAGGCCGGCGCGGGCTGCGCGCGAAACCACTCCAGCACTTCCCGGGATCCGGACTGCACCACCCGGGCATCGGCCGGGGTTTGTTTGACGAGCCGCGCGATGCGTGCCACGTCCGTGCCGGGTTCGGTCAGGGATTTGGCGCAGACGAAAGCGTCGAGATCCCCGCCGCCAGCGGCACAGTCGGTGGTGATATCATCGTCCAAGTCACTCCCGGCAGCCCGCATGTCGATGTCGCCGTAAAATTCCTGCCAGCCATGCCGCGCCCACGGGTCGTCTTTTTGGTCGCGTGCGCGCCACAAGGCAGTGATCATGGCGCTCACCAACAAACCAAACCCGAGAGAATCCAAACCATGAAGATCCAAAAACAGACGCTGCGACATCCGATGATTGCCGCTTTAACCCTGGCCATTTCAATCTGCGGCCTGTCGGCGGCGGACAAAATTGCCCCGGACCCGAAGCATCAACTGCCGAAGCCCGATGGAAAGCCGGCGGACATGACGAAGCCGGTCAAGGTCTTCATCCTGATGGGACAGTCCAACATGGTTGGCATGGGTAAGATTGCCGGCGGGGAAGGTTCCCTCGAGAATGCGGTGAAGACGAAGAATCTATATCCCTACCTTGTGGATGATGAGGGTAAGTGGTCAGAGCGAAAGGATGTCCGTTTTGTACGGTATATGTCCGGAAGAGGCCCGATCAACAACGAATGGCTGACCGTCAAGAGCGGCACCATCGGGCCGGAATTCGGGATCGCACATCCTGTCGGAAATGCCATCGATGCGCCGGTAATGATCCTCAAGACTTGCATCGGCAATCGCAGCCTCGGCTGGGATCTCCTGCCGCCGGGCAGTGAGCGCTACGAGTTCGAGGGAAAGGTCTTTCCCGCCTACAAGGAGCGGCCGGATTCCTGGGCAGCGGACCCGGCCAAAGGCAAGGCGACGGTGCCGCCGCCGTGGCTGGATAAAAGCGGCAAGCCCATCGAATGGTATGCCGGCAAGCAGTATGACGATGACACCGCGGATGCTAAGAAGGCGCTGGCGGATCTTGACAAGCACTACCCCGGCGCGACGAAGCATGAAGTTGAGGGGTTTTTCTTCTGGCAGGGTGAAAAGGATGGCGGGAACGCCGGGCACGCGAGCAAGTACGAAGAGAATCTCGTCCGGTTCATCAAACAGTTGCGCAAGGATTTCGATGCTCCTAACGCGAAATTCGTCCTCGCCACCCTCGGCGAAGCCACGAAGGGCAGCGGCGGCAATGGTGGAAAGGTGCTCGAGGCCCAGCTCGCCGTGGACGGTAATAGCGGCAAGTATCCGGAGTTCAAAGGTAATGTGGCCACGGTTTATGCCAACCCCTTGTCGCTCGGCGGCAGCGGCAACGGCCACTACAACGGCAACGCGGAAACCTACATGAACGTCGGCGAAGCCATGGGCAAGGCCATGGCGGACCTGTTGCAAGCAACCAAGTGACCGGGCGAAGTTGCCTTTCCCATTCGGAGCTGCCGTGCTGACCATCGGCCCGGCGACCTCGACCCTGCCCTCAAGACCGGCCAGTCCGGACCGATTAAGGAGTCCCTCGCCTGAGCCGGCTAATTACGCTGATGATTTCGCCGCAGTATATGAAACCCATCCACTTTGCACTCGCCGCCGCCACACTGATGACCGCACCCATCGTGCCCGCAGAGGATACGCCTGACTTGAAAACTCTCACCGCTCGCGCGGAGGGCGGCGACGCGGAAGCGCAGACCGCACTGGCACTTCGATATCGCGACGGAAAGGGCGTCGCGAGGGACGACGCGAAGGGCCTCCAGTGGGCGCATCGTGCGGCGGATGGCGGCAGCGCGGACGCGATGGATTTCGTCGGCTTTGCTTATCTCCGTGGCAGCATCGTCGAGCGCAGTCCTGTGATCGCCTTCGGCTATTTCCAGGCGGCGGCGGAGAAATCGGCGCAGGCGGCATTCAATCTCGGCCAGTGCTACTTCGGTGCGCAGGGCACGGACCAGGACATCCCGAAGGCGCTCGGCTGGTGGAAAAAAGCGGCGGCAAAGGGACATGGACGTGCGGCTTCCACGGCGGCGATGGCGTTGCTTTCCGGCGAAGGCATCGCGCCCGATGCGGCGGAAGCGCGGCGCCTCGCTGAGCGGGCGGCGGAGTTGAACGACCCTTCGGGCCTCGTGGTGCTGGGCGAAATGCAGTTTCAAGCCGGCGAGATGGACGCAGCGAAAGCGAACTGGACCAAAGCCTCAAAACTTCAACCCACCGGGCTGACCGGACATCCTGCGCAACCGTCCGGTAACGCCTCTGCCCAGCAAGGGGCCGACCTTTTGAAGCTCGTCGAATTCCGGCAGCGCAATGGCGAGCCGGGGAAGTTTGCCTTCGTGCAGATGCCGCACATCCATCAGGGCTATAACAATTGCGGCTCCACGGCCTGCGCCACCTTTGCCCGCTTTCAGGGCAGTAAGATCGGCGGATGGGACTTCAAGCGGCTCTGCCCCTCACCACTCGGCACCGGCACCGACTGGGGCCACCTCCTTGATGCCGCGAAAAAAATCGGCCAGAAGTGGAAGCTCCTCACCTTCACGCCCGATGATGAGGGTTTCGACAAAGCCACCGTCCTGCTGAAAAGCGAACTCGATGCCGGGCGGCCCGTCGTCGTGGATTTTAAATACATCGGCCCGCAATACCCCGGGGGCAGCGCCGGCCACACGCTCAGCGTCTGCGGCTACCTCGCGGCGGAGAACCTCTACATCCTCTGCAATCCCGCCGTCGCCACGCCCGGCCTCCAACTCATCACCGCCGGCGATCTCAAGAATTTTTGGCGCTCTGACCACTACGGCGAACTCTCCAAAGGCGTGCTCTCCCGGCCAGCCATTGTTATTGAACAGCCATGAAACTCATCCTCATCCTCCTGGCGTTCCCGGCGTTCTTTTGCGGCCCGGCTCTCGCAGTGGAGAAGCCGAACGTCCTCTTCATTATGGCCGACGACTTGCGCGAATTCGGCGGGGCGTTCACGCGCGCGGTGGTGAAGACGCCGAACCTTGACCGGCTGGCGGCGCGAGGCGTGCGGTTCGAGCGCGCGTTCGCACAGTATCCGGTGTGCAATCCCAGCCGCACTTCGCTGCTCACCGGCTTGCGCTGCGAGCAGACGGGCATCGTGGGTAACCAGGATTTTTTTCGCACCGCAATGCCCGGCATCGTGACGCTCCCGCAGCTCCTCAGGCAGGGCGGATGGACGACCCATTCGTTTGGGAAAATTTACCACACCGCGAACACCGGCGAGGGGCAGCGCGTGGATTGGCTCGATGCGGGGAAGTCGTGGGACAAAGCCGAGGCCGCCGCGCCGACGGCGGAGAGCCGCGAGGGAGATGTGCGCAATCTCACCGGCGGAAAACTCCCGTGGTGCGAAGTCGGCGCGATGGACGGCCCGGAAGAAATCCAGCCCGATGCGAGGACGGCGGCGTCCGCGATTCGCTCGCTGGAAGAACTCGGCGCGAGCGGAAAACCGTGGATGGTCGCGGCGGGATTTCACCGCCCGCACGACCCGTTTCATTCGCCGCGCAAATACTTCGACCTATATCCCGCGGACAAACTCCCGCTCTACCGCGACCCCGCCGGCATGACCGCCGCGCCGCCGCTCGCCATTGCCTCGAACTGGAAGAACACCTTCGATGAATTTTCCGACGATGACCGCCGGAGCTTCCTGCAGGCTTATCTCGCGGGCGTGTCGTTCATGGATGCGCAAGTGGGCCGGCTGCTCGACGCGCTCGACCGGTTGAAGCTCGCGGACAGCACCATCATCATCTTCCTCGGCGACCACGGCTACCACCTCGGCGAGCGCGGCTGGTGGAATAAAAATACGCTTTTCGACCGCTCATGCCGCGCCCCGCTGCTCATCGCCGCGCCGGGAATGAAGGGCGGCCAGGTATGCCGCGCGCCTGTGGAGTTCGTGGATATTTACCCCACCATCGCGGAACTCTGCGGACAAAAACCGCCGCACGCCCTCGCTGGAAAAAGCCTGCGCCCGGTGCTCGAAGACGCGACCCGCGGGCACAAGGAAGCCGCCTTCACGCTCGTCACGCGCGGCCCGAAAAACTTTGGTCAAAGTGTGCGCACCGCTCGCTGGCGCTGCACGCGCTGGAGCGACGGCGCCATGGAACTCTACGACCACGACGCCGACCCGCAGGAGACGCACGACGTTTCCAGCGAAGCCGGGCACGCGGCCATCCTCTCTGAAATGAAAGCTCGTCTCGACACCCTGCCGCCGTGGCCCGCCAAAAAATGAAGACCATCCCCCTTGTCGCCCTCTTTGCGTTCTCCGCGCTTTTTTGCGGCGATTCCCCCGCCGCCGAAATTCCCGCGCCGCCCGTGCGGCCGCGCGCAGCGGATGGCGATGGCACGGCAACCGTGAGCGGTGAGTTGAAACAATGGCACAAGGTCACGCTCACGCTCGATGGGCCCTTCGCGCAGGAGCGCGACACCGAGCCGAATCCTTTCACCGACCTCCGGCTGAATGTCGCCTTCACGCACGAGAGCGGTGCGCCGCGCTATCTTGTCCCGGGATACTTCGCTGCGGATGGCCATGCGGCCGAGTCCGGCGCTGAGAGCGGCACGAAATGGCGCGCGCATCTTTCGCCTGACAAACCGGGCCGCTGGATGTGGGAGGCGCAGATGCTGCGCGGGAAGAATGTCGCCGCCGGACTCGCGGGCGGGAATGACGCGCAGCCGGTCGCGCCGGTGGACGGGCAGCGCGGGGAATTCACCATCGCCGCGAGTGACAAATCGGGCCGCGACTTCCGCGCGCACGGACGGCTGCAATATGTCGGCAGGCATCACTTGCAGTTCGCCGGCTCGCGCGAATTTTTCCTCAAAGCGGGAGCCGACGCGCCGGAGACGCTGCTGGCCTATGCGGACTTCGACGGCACCGCGCCGGGCCGTTCCGGCCAGCAGCGCCCCGGCGAAGCCAAGCCCGTGCAGGCGCTCAAAACATGGTCGCCCCACCTGCGCGACTGGCGCGACGGCGACCCGCAGTGGCGCGGCGGCAAAGGCAAGGGCCTCATCGGCGCGCTCAACTACCTTTCTGGCAAAGGCGCAAACGCCTTCTCGTTCCTCACCTACAATGCGGGCGGCGACGGCGACAACGTGTGGCCCTTCCCCGCCCGCGACGCCAAGCTCCACTATGACTGTTCGAAGCTCGACCAGTGGGCCATCGTCTTCGACCACGCCACCGCGCGCGGCCTCTTCCTCCATTTTAAAATGCAGGAAAACGAAAGCGATGACGACCGCCTGGGCCACAAGGCCACGCCGGGCCGCGTGCCCGAGTCGCTCGACGGCGGCGCGCTCGGCGTGGAGCGCCGCCTTTACTGCCGCGAACTCAGCGCGCGCTTCGGCCACGCGCTCGCGCTCAACTGGAACCTCGGTGAAGAAAACACGCAGAGCACCGCCGAGGTTTGCGACATGGCGCAGTTCCTCGCCGACACCGACCCGTATCGCCACCCCGTCGTCATCCACACCTTCCCCGACCAGCAGAACAAAGTGTATCCGCCCCTGCTCGGCGCGGCGTCCCCGCTCGCCGGTGCGTCGCTGCAAAACGCATGGCACGCTGCGCATCAGAGCACGCTGAAATGGCGCGCGGAATCCGCGAAAGCCGGTCGCCCGTGGGTCGTGGCCAACGACGAACAAAACCCTGCCGGCCTCGGCGTCCCGCCCGACATCGGCTACCGTGGGGGCGACGGCCTCGCGTTTGAAAAAGGCAAGCAGCAGGAAAATCCGACCACCGGGGATGTGAAGTCCCGCGCCTACTCGATGCACGACATCCGCAAGCTCACGCTCTGGGGTGCACTCATGGCCGGCGGCGCAGGCGTGGAATACTACTTCGGCTATCAACTCCCCGAGAACGACCTCGCCTGCGAAGACTGGCGCAGCCGCGACCAGTCGTGGGACTACGCCCGCATCGCGCTCGAATTTTTCTGCAGCGGGAAAATCCCCTTCGCCGAAATGGAACCCGCCGACGCGCTCACCGGCAACGCGAAGAACGACAACTCGAAGTTCTGTTTCGCGAAGGCCGGCGAGCTTTACCTCGTTTATCTCCCCAACGGCGGCACCACCGGCCTCGACCTCACGGCAGCTCCCGGAAAGTTCAGCGTGAAATGGTTCAATCCACGCGAGGGCGGCGTGCCGGCAGTCCAGGGCGCGACCTCACTCAACGGTGGCAGCAAAGGAATACTCACCGCTCCATCCGCCGATGACTGGCTCGCGGTGATCGCGAAGGCGGCCGATTCCGCCAGGTAACCCCATCCCGCTGATGAAACCATTGCCACGGATTCCGCAGTTCCCGGCTCCACCGACTGCATGCATTGTCACCCTGATGTTCATCGTTGCGGGTCCAGCGATGGCCGGAAGCCTTGAGCTGTCGCTCGACGCCGCGACCGAGGGGCCGGGAAATTTTGCGGCGATGGAAATCCGCCGTGAGGCCGTGAAGCATGGCATAACTTTGGGCGATGACGCCACTGCCGCCCGCGTTGCGCTCACTGTGGGCAAGGAGGGCAATGCCGTGGCGCAAAGTTTCAGCATCCGCATTCAGAACGCGAACGGACGCCGCACCATCACCGTGCGCGGGGCCGATGCGGCCGGCGCGATGTATGGCGGGCTGGATGTCGCGGAGGCGATCCGCACCGGCACCCTCGATTCGTTGAAGGACTCCGATCACAAGCCGCACATCGCGCAGCGCGGCATCAAGTTCAACATCCCGCTCGATCTGCGCACGCCCAGCTATACCGATTCGTCGGACGCCGCGCAGGCGAACATCCCCGAGATGTGGCAGCGCGAGTTCTGGACCGAGTATTTTGATGCAATGGCGCGGCATCGCTACAACGTGCTTTCGCTTTGGAGCCTTCATCCCTTCCCCTCGCTGGTGAAGGTGCCGGAGTTTCCCGAGGTCGCGCTCGACGATGTCTGGCGCACCCGCACCAAGCTCGATGACACCTTCCACTTCTGGGGCACCGACATGGTTCGTCCGGAAATGCTCGCCAACCACGAGGTGGTGAAACGCATGACCATCGACGAGAAGATCGAGTTCTGGCGCTGGGTCATGCAACAAGCAGGCGACCGGGGCATTCGGCTCTATGTTTTCACTTGGAATGTTTTCACCTTCGGCGCCGAGGGCAAGCACGGCATCACGAACGATCTGAGCAACGAGATCACGAAAAGGTATTTCCGCGCCAGCGTGCGGGAGATGGTGAAGACCTACCCGCTGCTCGCGGGCATGGGTATCACGGCGGGCGAAAACATGCCGCATGACATGGATTCCAAAACGAAGGAAGCCTGGCTGTGGGAGACCTATGGCGAAGGCGTGCGCGATGCCTTGAAGGACGATCCCAAGCGCGAGTTCGGCATGATCCATCGCTTCCACTGGACCGCGCAAAGCGACATCCTCAACGCGTTCAAAGACTATCCGGGTCCGTTCGAGTTCAGCTTCAAGCATTCGGTG